>DASTGQ010000089.1:0-2479 GCA_035718985.1 Gemmatimonadaceae bacterium | reverse complement strand
CGCTTCTCGTTCTACGGCGGCGACGACGCGGCGATGGGACGCCAGGTGATGGACGAGCTGGCGAAGCAGATGAACGGCAAGGGAAAGGTCGCCATCCTCGGTGGCAGCCAGAATGCGCCGAACCTCCAGAAGCGGGTGCAGGGAGCCAAGGACGCGGCGAAGAAGTATCCCGGCATCACCATCCTCAATACCTTCTATCACTCGGAGACGCCGCAGGACGCGGCGGCCGAGGTGGCGCGCGCGATGAACGCCTATCCCTCCATCCAGGGATGGGCGATGATCGGCGGCTGGGCGCTGTTCACCAAGGCGCTGCTCACCGACCTCGACTCGTCGCGCGTGAAGATCGTCTCGGTGGATGCGCTGCCGGCGGAGCTTCCGTACGTGGAGAAGGGGCTCGCCCCGGTGCTTCTCGCCCAGCCGACCTTCCTGTGGGGGTACGTGTCGGTGAAGACCATCTTCGACCACGTCTACCTCAAGAAGGACGTGCCGGCGCACGTGCAGATGGATCTCGTGCGCGTCGACAAGAGCAATCTCGGGCAGTGGGCGCGGCAGCTGAAGGCGTGGGGCTTCACGGACGTGGATCCCAAGTACCTCGCGCTGCCGTAGTCCGATGCCGGCGCTGCGTTTCTCCGGCATCACCAAGCGCTTTCCCGGCGTCGTCGCGCTCCGCGACGTAAGCTTCGACGTGCAGGCGGGCTCCTGCCACGCCGTGTGCGGCGAGAACGGCGCCGGCAAGAGCACGCTCGGGAAGATCCTCGCGGGCCTGCAGAAGCCTGACGGCGGACAGATCCTGCTCGACGGCGAGCCGGTGGAGTTCGACTCCCCGCGCGATGCGCTGCGGGCCGGCGTGGGCATGGTGCACCAGGAGCTGGCCTTCTGCGAGAACATGACGGTGGGCGAGAACCTCTGCCTCGGCCAGCTCCCGCGCCGGTTCGGGTTCGTGCAGCAGGACGTCGTGCGCCAGCGCGCGCGCGAGCTACTCGCCACCATCGGGGCGAAGATCGATCCCGACCGTGACATGGCGTCGCTCACCGTCGCCGAGCAGCAGCTCGTGCAGATCGCAGCTGCGGTCGGCGCCGCGGCGAAGGTGATCGTGTTCGACGAGCCGACGAGCAGCCTCGCGCGCGACGACGCCGAGCGGCTGTTTGCGCTCATCGCCAGCCTGCAGGCGCGGGGCGTCACCATCCTCTACGTGTCGCACCGCATGGCGGAGATCCACCACCTCTGCGACGAGATCACCGTCCTGCGCGACGGGCGGCATGTGGCCACGAGGCCGGCGAGCGAGCTCCCCGAGGCGGAGCTCGTCCAGCTGATGATCGGCCGACGGGTGGAGCAGTATTTCCCCGCGCACGCCGAGTCGGCGCGCGGCGAGGAGCGGCTGCGGGTGGAAGGGCTCACGAGCGCCGGCGCCTTCTCCGACATCTCCTTCGCGCTGCATGGCGGCGAGGTGCTCGGGCTGGCAGGCCTCGTCGGCGCGGGCCGGTCCGAGATCGCGCAGACCATCTTCGGGCTCATGCCGGTCACGCATGGCTCCATCTGGGTACGCGGCAGGCGCGTGGTGATCCGCTCCGTGCGCGACGCCCTGCGGCTGCGCATCGGCTTCGTGCCGGAGGATCGGAAGAAGCAGGGTCTCGTGCTCTGCATGAAGACCGGGGAGAACTGCACCCTCCCCACCCTGCCGAAGTTCGCGCGGCTCGGCTGGATCGACCGCGTGAAGGAGCTGGCCACCATCCGCACGATGTTCAGCCGGTTGCGGGTACGTGCCACTGAAGAGGCGGTCACCGCGTCGCTCTCCGGCGGCAACCAGCAGAAGATCGTGATGGCCAAGTGGCTGGCGAGCCAGTGCGACATCCTGATGCTCGACGAGCCGACGCGCGGCGTGGACGTGGGCGCGAAGGCGGAGCTCCATGCGTGGATCGACCAGCAGGTGTCGAACGGCTGCGCGGTGCTGCTCATCTCGAGCGAGCTGCCGGAGCTCATCGCCCTGTCGTCGCGCATCATCGTGCTGCGCAACGGCCGAGTGGCGGGCGAGGTCTCGCGCGCCGAAGCGACGCAGGACGGCCTGCTGCGGCTGATGACGGGGCTGGAGCCGGCGCGAGCGCTGCAGAGCGCGTGATCGAGTCGTGAGGCAGGTCCCGCGCTCGGATGGCGCCTGACGGTTGGAACGGCCTCGGACGGTCATCTGGTGCATGGAGCCGCCCGGTTCGCGGAGCGATCTGCGAGGACCTGCGTTCATCGGCGAGGATCTGCGTCGCCAATGACAGGAAGCTCTCCCCGTGCGTCGCGGCCGGTCGCGGGCGCAGCGATGCCCGAGGGCGGTCTCGCCGAGAAATGCCTCCTGGTTCCGTACGGTTCGATGTCGGGGGCGGGAACGCAGATCTGCGCTGATCTTCGCAGGTCCTCGCAGATTTGCCGCTCGGGCTGGACTCGCGCACCAATTCTCTTCCCTACGCCCCAAGAATCATTCATTTTGGGAACG
>DASTGQ010000088.1:0-3701 GCA_035718985.1 Gemmatimonadaceae bacterium | reverse complement strand
CGTGCAGCCGCGCAGCGTGACCCTGCGGTTCGAGACCAAGGCGTCGAGCCGCGTGCCGGTGCTGAACGGAGGTCGGATCCGGGTGCAGTTCGCCGGCGGCGCGCCAGCCACGGCACGCCTGCGCTTCGAGCCGGACACCGTGCGTGTCACCGGTCCACGTCGGATCGTTCGTCGCCTGCGCGGCGTGTATCCCGTTCCGCTCACCATCGCCGTCGGCGACACGCTGCCTCATGTCGCCGACCTCGACACGGCGGGACTGGGCGTGAGCGTCTCGCCGGCGCAGGTGAAGGTGCGTGCCCGCGACATGCCCGCGGCGCCCGCTCCGCTCGCCACGGTGACGCCGTGACACGCATCCTCGGCATCGAGACGTCGTGTGACGAGACATCGGCCGCCGTGCTCTCGGGCCAGGGCGACGACGTGAAGCTGGAATCGCTGGTGATTCTGTCGCAGGACGTGCACCGCATCTTCGGAGGCGTCGTGCCGGAGATCGCGTCGCGGCAGCACCTCACGGCGATCGTGCCGGTGGTGACGCGCGCGCTCGAGGACGCGAGCGTGGCAATGGATTCCGTGGAGGCCGTGGCGGTGACGTACGCGCCCGGGCTCGTTGGCGCGCTGCTCGTGGGAGTGAGCTTCGCCAAGGCGCTCGCCTTCGGGCGAGGCATCCCGTGCGTCGGCGTGCACCACATGGAGGGGCACCTGTTCGCCACGGCGCTCGAGCATCGCGATGCCGTACCACCCTTCACCGCGCTGCTCGTCTCCGGCGGGCACACCATGCTCGTGGACGTGCCGGCGTGGGGGCGCTACCAGGTGCTCGGCCGCACGCGTGACGACGCCGCCGGCGAGGCGTTCGACAAGGTGGCCAAGCTGCTCGGCCTGCCGTACCCGGGCGGTCCGCCGCTGGAGCGGCTGGCGCGCACCGGTGATTCATCGCGCTACCGCTTCGCCCGACCCATGCTCCGCCGCAACCAGCAGCCGGGCGACGACGATTACTACGACGTCTCGTTCAGCGGCCTCAAGACGGCCGTGCTGCACGCGGTGCACGCCGGCTCGGACGCCGACCATCCGCACATCGCACGTGGCTTCCACGACGCGCTGGTGGAGACACTGGTGGAGAAGACGGCGCGCGCGGTGGAGCAGTTCGGGCGGCAACGCGTCGTGCTCGGTGGCGGCGTAGCGGGGAATCGCACGCTCGTCGAGGCGATGCGCGCCCGCATGTCACCACTCGGCGCCGAGGTGTTCGCGCCCACGTCGCGCCTCGCCACGGACAACGCAGCGATGATCGCGCGGGCCGGCCTTTTCCACTATGAGCGCGGCGAGCGCGCATCGCTCGACCTCAATGCGTTCGCCTCCATGCCCCTCCCCGGACTCGTCGGCGCATGACTCTTCTTCCGCATCCCATCGTCCACCATCCCTTCGCCTACAACTTGGGGCCGCTGCAGATCACCGGCTTCGGCATCGCCGTGCTGATGGCGTTCGTCATCGCGCAGGTGGTGGCGCAGCGCGAGCTCACGCGACGCGGCTTCGACCCCGATCCGGTCGGGGACATGATCTTCGCCGCCGTCGTCGGAGGGCTGCTGGGCGCGAAGCTCTACTACGTCGTGATCCTGGGAAACTGGAACGCCTTGTTCGACCGCGGCGGGTTCGTGTTCTGGGGCGGGTTGATCGGTGGCGCGATCGCGGTGCTCGGCGTGGTGGTGCACAAGAAGTACGGTGTGATGCGCGTGATGGACGTAAGTGCGCCGGCCCTTGCCGCGGCGTACGCGGTGGGACGCACGGGCTGCTGGGCGATCGGCGACGATTACGGGCGTCCATGGAACGGCATCCTGTCGGTAGCGTTCCCCGATGGCGCGCCGCCAAGCACGGCGGGCATCATGGCGCGCGACTTCGGCGTGATGGTACCGGCTGGGGTGGCGCCGGGCGCCGTACTTTCAGTCTATCCGACGCAGCTGCTCGAGGTCCTGCTCGGCCTGGTGATGTTCCTGATCCTCTGGCGCATGCGCGACCACGATCACGCGGAAGGATGGCTGTTCGGCGCGTACTGCGTGCTCGCGGGGCTGGAGCGCTTTGCCGTGGAGTTCTTCCGCGCCAAGGACGACCGCCTGGCGATGGGGCTCACCTACGCCCAGATCATCGCCCTCGCGTTCATCGCTGGCGGGGCGTTGTGGATGGCGTGGCGGTGGCGGATCACGCCCGACAAGCCGGGCATCTACGAGACTCCGCAGAACGCGGCTCGCCACGCAGCCGCGTAATCGCTCGGGGAGTAGGACGAATGAGAGGAAAAGGCGGAAAGAACAGAAACGGCAGGATTCTTCAATGGAATCCTGCCGTTTCTGTCTTTTCAGATTTCCCCTCTTCCGCTGTCGATGACGTGCGCCGTGCCTACCCCTGCGCTGCCTCGCGTGCCACCGCCTCCTCGAGGACGGCGAGGCGGCGCCGGAGGTCGTCGGTTTCCGATCGGATGCGCGCCAGCTCCTCGCTCGTGGCCAGCGGCGGCGGCGCTACCGGAGCGGGCATCACGGTCGGCAGCGTTACGGAGCGCTTGGGCCAGAAGGTCTTCAACACTGCGAAGGCGAAGAGGAGCAGCAGCGCGAGCTGCGCGAGCACCCCCTCCCAGCTGGGGAAGAGCCCGAGCCACTCCACGTGCGGAAAGCCGCGGATGGCGCTGAGCGAGATGATGTTGCCCTCCTGCAGCTCGCGGATTCCCTTCCCCGTGAACACGAACGCCATGTAGTACAGCAGCACGCTCGTCACGGAGAAGAACGGGCGCAGCGGGATGCGCACGCCGAAGCGGTAGAACAGCGTGAAGATCACCGCCAGCGCCCCGAAGCCCACGACGATGCCGAGCGCGATTGGGAGCGCGACGTGCGGCCCCTCTGCGAACAGCGCCTGGTAGAACAACGCCGTCTCCGCACCCTCACGATACACGGCGAGGAACGCCACGAGTGCGAGGGCGCGGCCACCGCCATGCTCCAGCGCGCTGTTCACCTTGTCCTTGATGAACTGCTGCCACTTGGCGGCCTCCACCTTGGAGATGAGCCAGTAGCTCACGGAAAAGAGCACGGCTACCGCCACCAGCAGCGTCGCTCCCTCGATGACCTCGCTGCTCGCCGGCACGGCGGAAAGGAGGGTCTTGAGCACGACCGCCGTCACCGCGCTGGCCAGCACGCCGAGCCCGACGCCCGCCCAGATGCTGCGCAGGCGCTCGCGATGGCCGGTCTTGAGCAGGAACGCCACGACGGCGCCGATGACGAGGATGGCCTCGAACCCTTCGCGCAGGATGATGAGGAACGACTGCCAGAACGCCTCGCTGCCGCTGCCGGCGGGCGCGGTGAGCGCCACGACGTCGGGCAGCGTCGTCTCGATGACGTCGCGGCTGCGCTCGGCGGCGCGCAGGTCGTTGTTGCGCACCGCCGCCTTGAAGTCGGCGAACTGGCGCTCCATCGAGGAGACGAGGCCGGGGTTCTTCGCACGCGCCGGCCCCTCGAGCGGCTCGAATGCGATGTATGCATCGAACGCCTTGTCGCCCGCGTCACCGAAGCGGCCGCTGCGCGCGAAGCTCAGCGCCTGCTCGAGCTGCGCGATCACGGTGCGCGCCGCCACGCGTGCGCCGAGCGTATCGGCGCCCGCCACCGTGGTGGTGACGAGATCCTTGCGCGGAAGCGTCCGCACGTAGGCAACGAGACTCGATCCCTCCTCGGGCG
>DASTGQ010000087.1:0-5577 GCA_035718985.1 Gemmatimonadaceae bacterium | reverse complement strand
TCCATACGCGGTCTGCCGTGTTCCAGCGGCGGGCGCGGTGGAAATGATAGAACGGGCCGCCGCCGTCGCCGCCGCGCGCGTATTCCGCATTGAGGGCACGCACCCCGGACACCGCCGCTTCGACGATGGCCCCGTCACCTGGCTCAAGCTCGTTGGGCGCATCGGGATAGTCACCCAGCAGCGCGAAGCGGATTTCAGGATCTTCGTTGGCGAGGAACTGCGCCTCAAGATGCTCGAGCGCCTCGTGCACGGCCTCGACGCTGCCGAGGAGGATCGGAACGACGACGACGGTGCGCGCAGTCGTCGGCACGGCGGCCGAGTAGTCCATCCTCGGCAGCCGGTCGGGCGGCAGCAGCAGGTTCACGAGCTGGTTGACCGTCGAGACCGCGACGTCCGCCGCCGGCAGGAGGGCCAGCACCAGGGCGAGCAGCAGCGCCGGTTCCCGGGACACCTCCAGCGGACGAAGGACGAGCGCGAGCGCGACGGCCGTCAACACGGCGACAGCGGTGATGTAGATGGCGGCTGGCGACTCATGCACGGCGCGGCGGACTCGCTCGCCGGTCGGCGGTGCGTAGCCGATGAGCCGCTCGAAGGCCACGCGGCCCTCGTCGACGAGGTGATAGCCGACGTGGGCGCGCACGTCGCCGGGTCCGAAGGCCGCGAGGGCCGCATCCGCTGTCCGGATTGCCGCCTCGGCGACGTGATGCTCCGGCCGGTGCAGCCGCCTGGCGAGATGCTCGACGACGTGGCGATAGCTGTCACGCGTTGCGAACGTCATGGCGGCATACGTGCCAGCCGGGTCGCGCCGCAGGATGCCTTCCGTGAGGCTGGCCGTCTCGACGAAGTCGCGCCAATCGAGGCTCGCGACCTTGCGCAGGCTGGCGATGCTGTTCGACATGACGAGCTGGCTCAGCGCGAGACGCTGGGTGGAGCGCTGCACCGCTTCCTCCACGCTCATCACGTCTTCCGCGAGCCACTGCTCCAGCCAGAGCAGCGGCATGAAGTCGGCACGTCGACTCCGCAATTGCCTCAGGAAGCGAGTGAGGAACGCCGGAGTGAGCTCCGGCGAGACGCTCACGAAGCTGTCGAGGGCGCGGGCCAGCGCGTCCCCGCCGGCGGCATCGGCGTCGAGCAGGCGAGTGACCCAGATGTCGGCTGCGCGGGTGTCGGCCGCATCGCGCTGCGCGCGCAGCGCCATGCGGCGGATGTTCTCCAGGAATCCCATCCGCAGCATGGCCGGGATCGCCCAGAGCTCGCCCATGGAGAGTGGCGCGACCTGCTGGTACTGCTCGATCATCAGCTCGAGCGTCGCCGGATCGAGACGGCCGTCGGTGTGGGCGATCAGCTCGATCGCTATCTCGTAGGTGCGCGGGTAGCCGGCGAGCGGGCTGGGCGCCGCAAGCTTGGGCAGCTCGTGGTAGTACCCGCGCGGCATCGTGGCCCGCACTTCCGCGATCTGCGCCCGGACGATGTGGTAGTTGTCGAGCAGCCATTCGCCCGCCGGGCTGACCGAGTCGCCGGCGCGGGCGATGGCCACCAGCTCGCCGTGCACGACGTGCAGGACCTCCTCCGTCTCGTCGAGGCGCCTGAGCAGGACGCCGCGCCGGAGCTGCGACAACCTGCCGCGCTGGGAGAAGCGCACGACCCGCTGGCGCAGCGCGAGGTGGCGCGCGTGGCGCGCGAGCTGCTCGCTGCCGAACAGCTCGCGCAGGATCGGCTCGGTACGCTCATCGGGCGCGATCGCTCTCTCACTGGCCACTTCCGCCAGCGCGGCGTCGTTCTCGGCTCTCTCGGTCAGCGTCTCCATCGGCACGGCGGAAGTGGAAGGGCGCCGTCACGAGGATCGCGGGCACACGGCACGCCACAACGCAATCCGCGCGCCGTGCTGCCGGCGGCCCCTACGGCACGACCTGCCGCACCGTGGGATACGTGATGCCGAGCTGCTGCAGGTAGGTGTCGTACCTGCTGGGATCGTAGTAGTACTTCCGCATCTCCGGCCGGTACTTCGCCATGATGTCGGCGTTGAGCCAGATCGGCGGCTTGTCCGTCGGCGCGAAGAACGAGTGGTACTTCACCGTCTTCGTCTGCACGTTGTTGAAGTAGTCCCACGCGTCGGCGACGATCTTCGGCGTGAGCAGGATGTCGAGCATGGTCATCGCCTGCACCTTGGCGCCTGCCACGACTCCCTTGTGCGCGATGGGCGTAGCCATGGAGATCGCGTTCGCCCAGTTGTGCCCCGGCAGCCCGGGGATGTTGGACGGATAATTGAGCGTGATCGTCGGAACCGTCCAGCTCACGTCGCCGATGTCATCCGAACCGCCGCCCATGCGCGTGGCCTCGTTCACCGGGCCGCCAAGGCGGCCTGGCCGCGTGGTGAGGCCACTGTCGGGCTGGCCGAGCTCGCGCTGGATCCCCTTCGCGAGGGCCTGGTCCTTCGCGTCCCATGTCGGCGTGCCGACCGCCTTGATGTTCTGGTACATCGCCTCCGCGATCGGACGCGAGAAGTGTCCGCTCCAGCCCGAACCGATCACCATGATGGTGTCGATCTGCGTGCCGGTCATCAGCGCGGCGCCTTCGGCCATCTTCTTCGCGTCGTCGAACATGGCCCTCGTGCGGTCGTAGTCGCGCTCGCGGAAGTAGAACCAGATGCTTGCCGTGCTCGGCACGACGTTCGGCTGGTCGCCGCCATCAGGGATCACGTAGTGCGAGCGCTGCGGCAGCTCCATGTGCTCGCGGTGGAACTCCCACGCGTTGCCCATGAGCATCACGGCGTCGAGCGCGCTCCTCCCGCGCCACGGCGCGCCGGCGGCGTGAGCGCTCTGCCCCTTGAACTTGAAGATCGCCGAGATCAGGGCGTTCGAGCCGGATTGCCCCCACGAGACGGCGAGTGCGTTGCCGACATGCGTGAAGAGCGTGACGTCAACGTCCTTGAAGACGCCGTCGCGCACGAGGAACGCCTTGCCCGCCATCTGCTCCTCGGCTACGCCTGGCCAGAGCACGAGCGTGCCCGGGATGTGCTCGCGCTGCATGATGTCCTTCACCACGAGCGCAGCGGCGATGTTGAGCGGCATGCCGGAGTTGTGTCCTTCACCATGACCGGGCGCGCCGGCGATGATCGGATCCTTGTAGCCGACGCCGGGCTTCTGTCCCGCCTGTGGGATGTCATCGATGTCCGAGCCGAGCGAGATGACGGGCTTGCCCGAGCCCCACCGCGCGACGAACGCGGTGGGGAGACCGGCGACGCCGCGCGTGACCGTGAAGCCGCTGTCCTCGAGGATCTTCGAGAGGTAGCGCGACGTCTCCACTTCCTGCATCCCGAGCTCGCCGTACGAGAAGACCTGATCCACCATCACCTGGATCATCTTCGCCTTCTGGTCTATGCGTTGCGCGGCTTCGGCCTTGAGCTGTGCGAGTCGCGGCGAGCTGGCGTAGCTGTACTTGATCGAATCGCCCCAGTTGAGTCCTCCGCCGTTGCGCTGCGCGCTGGCGATGGCGGGAACGAGCATGAGCGCAGCGAACGCTGCGCCCAGCATTGGGCGCAGCACGGCGGATCGTACCATGGCGTGGGCTCCGGAAGAGGCGTGTCGCGGGCCCGGCTCCAGTTGCCGGGCGCGCGCAGAACATGTCGCGCGCGTCCCCGGGGCGACAGGGGCGGTGCTACGTGTGCTGCGCCGCGGGCGAAATGCGGCCCGTGGTCGCGAGCGCTTCGGCGCCGATCCCCGCTTTGACTTCGCCGTCGCGAAAGTAGCCCACCAGCTCGAGGAACATCTCCGATTGGCTCGCCAGCTCCTCGGCGGTCGCGGCGAGATCCTGCGCCGCTGCGGCATTCTGCTGGGTGGCGTCGGCCACTTCGGCCATCGCATCGCTCACGGCGTTGAGTCCTTCGGCCTGGGTCCCCGCCGACGCAACGACCTGCGCGATGAGAGTGGTGGTCTGGCGGATGGACGGCACCAGCTCGCCGAGCACCTGCCCCGACGACGCGACGATGGTCTCGCTGGAGGCCATGAGCGCGCGGATCTCCTTGGCCGCCGCCTCGCACCGGCCGGCGAGGGCACGGATCTCGTCGGCGACGACGCCGAAGCCGCGGCCGGCCTCACCGGCGCGCGCGGCCTCGATGGACGCGTTGAGCGCGAGGAGGTTCGTCTGGCGCGCGATGTCGCCGACGATCGCCACCTTCTCGGTGATGGTCTGCATGGTGAGCACGGCGTCGTGCATGGTGCGGCCGCTCGATTCGGCATTCGCCACGCCGCGCTGGGAGAGCTGCTCCATCTCGCGATTGCTTCGCACGCTCGCCACGACGGCCTCGTTGATCTGCGCGAGCTTACCCGTGGTATTGGCCACCGCGGCCGCTTCCACGTTCGTGCTCTCCGAGAGCCGCTGGGCGGAGTTGGTGATCTCGGCGACGGCGCCGGTGACGGCCTCGGCACCGGAGCGAATCTCCCGGATGACGCGGGTCAGCGAGTCGGTCATCGCCACGAAGGCGTGCCCGAAGCTGTCGCGCGCGGAGCGCGGAGACACACGGACCGTCAGGTTCCCGCTGGAGATCTCGCCGGCGACGGCACCCATTTCAGCGAGGTAGCCCGTCATCTGCACGAAGGCGTTTCCGAGCACGTCCTCGGAGGACCGCGGATGTACACGCACGGCCAGGTCGCCCTCGGCGATGGCGCTCGCCGCGGCGGCCATCTCGCGGCGGTATTCGACGACGTGCTGCATGGCGACGAGCAGCTTGCCGACTTCGTCCTCGCCCGGCGCGGGAATGGTGACGTTCACGTCGCCGCGTGCGAGCTGGTCGGCCACACGCACCGCGTCTTCGAGCGGACCGGTGAGGGAGCGGGTGACGAAGATGGCGAGTGCGCCGAGCGTCCCGATGCAGGCAAGCGTGACGAGCGCCGTGAGGAGCCACGCCGCTCGCTGCAGGGTCCGCGCACGGTCGAACGCCGCGTCCACGCGCTTGCGCTGCATCACGAGGTCCAGCGGATGGCCAGCGCGCGGCCGAAGGTCGCTCCCGCGCTCCACCGTGAGTGCGGCATGCTGGCTCGCCACCGAGTCGGCGAGCAGCGCCGTCAGCGCGGGGTAGTCCTCACGCTCGATCCGCGACAGCCGCCGCTCGTTCGCGAAGCCGAAGGCAACCGTCAGCAGCAGGATGAAGACGAGCGCCAGCGCCGCGACGAGCGGCAGCAGGCGGATCTTCTGATGTACGCTCGCGTGGCGCGTGAAGCGCTGCAGCGCATGTTCGGAACGAGGAGGGACTGCGGAATCCTGCATCAGACAGCGAGAGAATGTGATGCGGGGCGGTCCCGAGGTGGGGCCGCCCCGTCACCGCCGGGCGGTATCAGGCGCGCGCCGGCTGGCGCTGTGGTGCGAACCACATGGCCCAGAAACCGCATCCGGCCAGCGCGATGGCGAGCACGAGGTGCAGCACCACGTCGTAGCCGCCGATCGGCACCATGCCGAGCAGGCTGTCGGTGAACATGCCGATGACGCCGAGCAGGAGGTACGCCGCACCGCTGCCGAGCGCATACGCCACGGACGCCTTTTCGCTCCGGCCGGCAATCACACCCCAGACCCCGAATGCTC
>DASTGQ010000086.1:0-2164 GCA_035718985.1 Gemmatimonadaceae bacterium | reverse complement strand
GGCGTGATGGGACGCTGGCCGAGGAGCGAGAGCGGAAACGCCGCGCCAACGGCGGCGGCAACGAGCAGGCGACGAGTCATGGAATGCATGGAAGTCTCCGGGCGGTGAGTGGAGCAGCAACGGTGAGACAGCGCCTTCGCGGCCGGGGTTGGAAGCGGTGTCGCGGGCCGGCAGCGTCATCGTTCGGCCGACCTACGGAAAAACCAGTTGACAGTCCGAGCTCCTTGTCCTACACTACTGGAAAGCCAGTAGGAACCCACCCGCCCGGGGAGGTGCTCCTCGTGAAGGACGTCTACTTTCCGCCCCGCGAGCTCGAGGTCATGAGCGTGCTCTGGCGACTCGGCTCCGCCACCGTGACCGAGGTGCGCGACGCGCTCGACGAGGAGCTCGCCTATCCCTCGGTGCTCTCGGCGCTCCAGACACTGGAGGAGAAGGGCTACGTGCGCCATGAGGCCGAAGGGCGCGCCTACCGCTACTTCCCCACGGTGGCCGCCGAGCGTGCCGGCGGCAGCGCCATCGCGCGAATCCGCGACGCCATCTTCGCCGGCTCGGCCGAAAGGATGTTCGCGCAGCTCGTGAGTGACCGGAAGCTCGGCCGCGAGGAGCTGGAACGGATGCGCCGGCTGCTCGCCGAGCGGCTGAAGGAGGAGTCATGAGCGTCGGCCTGTTCCTGTATGTCGCGCTCGTGATCGCGCTCTCCGCCGTCGTCGGTCGGGCTGCGGAGTCGCTCTGCCGCCAGTACGGACGTCCAGCGCGCTGGGCATGGCTCGCGGCGTCGGCGGCGGCGCTCATCCTCGTCGTGCGTGCGGTGGTTGCGGGTCCGGCTGGCCCCGTGGCCGTCACGTATTCGCGCATTGCGCTGCCGGCGGCGAGCGAGGTTGCGGCGCCGGGATGGTCGCCGTTCCAGGCCGTGCGCGAGGCTCTCGCTTCGTCCGCGACTGTCATCGGATCCGCCGCGGATGCCGTCGTACGTGTCGTGCCGCCGAGCGTGGCGTCGTTCGCCTCGATCTTCTGGATTGTCACGTCGCTGCTCGCGCTCGTCGTGCTGGTGTTCGTGCACCTGCGCATCGGCCGCGCACGCCGTGACTGGGCGGAGGCGGATCTCTTCGGCACTCGCGTACGCATCGCGCCCGATGTCGGGCCCGCCGTGATCGGCGTGCTGCGCCCGCAGATCGTGGTGCCGAGCTGGCTGCTCGCGCTCTCGTCAGACGAACAGCAACTGGTGCTCGCCCACGAGCGGGAGCACCTCCGCGCACGTGATCACCTGCTGCTTGCTGCCGGCAGCATGCTGGTCGCGCTCGTGTCGTGGCATCCCGCTGCGTGGTGGATACTGTCGCGCGTGCGGCTGGCCATCGAGCTGGATTGCGACGCGCGCGTGCTGCGGCGCGGGGTGCCGCCGCGTACCTACGGTACGCTGCTCATCGACCTCGCCGATCGGTGCACCGGATTCCGGGTGGGCGCGACCGCGCTCGCCGACGAAGGCTCACATCTCGAACGGAGGCTGCTCGCCATGAAGACCAGCGGAACGAACCGCTCGCTCCTGCGTGCCGGCGTGCTCGGCGTGACGACGGCGCTCGCACTCCTCGCCGCGTGTGAAGCGAAGGTGCCGACCGGCCCGGAGATCCAGGCGATGGACGTGGCGTCGGCCAGCAAGGTGGCGACGGGAAGCCGCCTGCTGCAGAAGACGCAGATGGATTCAGCGATCTACTTCGTCGATGGGAAGCGCGTCGAAGCGAGCAAGGCGCATTCGCTGATGCCGAACCAGATCGCCACGATCGACATCAACAAGGGCGGTGCGCACCCGGAAATCCGCATCGTGACGAACGACCAGGCGCCGGTCGCGCGAGGACATGCATACAAGGGCAGCACCAGAGTCACCGTGCGCGACATGAGCGTCGCCGACACGAGCGACGGGACGGTGAAGGCTCGCCTTCAGGGCGAAGCCGACGCGATGGGCAATCCGCTGATCCTCATCGATGGCGTCAAGGCGAGCGAGGCGCAGCTGCACGCACTCGACCGAAACCGGATCGAGAGCGTCAGGGTGCTGAAGGGTGCTGCGGCCGAACGGGTGTCGTCGGATCCCGCCGCGAAGAACGGGATCATCGAGGTGACGACGAAGAAGTAGGAGGGAGGACCGAAGGACCGAAAGGGCACACCGACCTCA
>DASTGQ010000085.1:0-7016 GCA_035718985.1 Gemmatimonadaceae bacterium | reverse complement strand
CCGAGTGGTACAAGGCGATGTCGCTCTCCAACCCGAAAAGCACCGGCACGAAGCTCTTCTCAGTCTGCGGCAACGTCGCGCGCCCGGGCAACTACGAAATCGTGATGGGCTTCCCGTTCAAGGACTTCCTGTACGATCTCTGCGGCGGGCCGCTCCCTGGCCGGCAGTTCAAGGCGATCATCCCCGGCGGGATCTCGGTGCCCATCCAGACGCGTGAGGAAGCCGAGAACTCGCCGATGGACTACGAGGGCTTCGTGGCGAACGGCACGATGCTCGGCTCCGGCGGCGTGATCGTGATCGACGACGCGCAGAACCTCGTGAAGCAGATCGCGCGCGCCGCGCGCTTCTTCGCCCACGAGAGCTGCGCGCAGTGCACGCAGTGCCGCGAGGGCACGGCGTGGACGACCCGCATCCTCGAGCGCATCGTCGCCGGCGACGGCACGCACGAGGATCTGGACACGCTGCTCGACATCGCCGAGCAGATGACCGGCAAGACGATCTGCGTGCTCAGTGATTCGTGCGCGACACCGGTCGTGTCAGGCCTCAAGAAGTTCCGCGGCGACTTCGAAGCGCTCATCAAGCGAAAGAAGGTCCACATGGTACCCGTGCAGGTGGCCTGATGGCGGCCGACGTGAAGATGGTGAACCTGACGATCGAGGGACGGCCGGTCAGCGTGCCGGACGGTACCTCGATCCTCGAAGCGGCCAAGACGGCCGGCATCCTCATCCCGCACTACTGCTACCACCCGGCGTTGCCGGTGGCGGGCAACTGCCGGATGTGCCTCGTCGAAGTGGAGAAGATGCCGAAGCTCGCTCCCTCGTGCGCCACGGCGGCGTCGGAGGGGCAGGTGGTGCACGTTCACACCGACAAGGCGCTCGAGGCGCGCAAGGGCGTGCTCGAGATGCTGCTCATCAACCACCCGCTGGACTGCCCGATCTGCGACAAGTCCGGCGAGTGCGAGCTGCAGGACTACACCTTCCAGGAAGGACGCGCCGAGGGACGGCTTCGCGACCCCAAGCGGTTCAACCCGATGGAGGATTTCGGCGGCGACGTCCTGTACGTCACCAACCGCTGCATCCTCTGCACGCGCTGCGTCCGGTTCATGGACGAGGTGGCGCACGACCCCGTCCTCAACGTCAGCGAGCGCGGTGATCGTGCCGTGATCGGCAAGTTCGAGGGCCAGGACCTCACGCATCCGTGGGCGGCGAACGTCATCGACCTCTGCCCCGTCGGCGCGCTGCTCAGCAAGGACCATCTCAACAAGGCCCGGTCCTGGGACCTCGACCGGGCGGCGTCCGTCTGCCCCAACTGCTCCCAGGGGTGCAACACCATCGTCGAGGTGCGGGACAACCAGGTGGTACGGCTTCGTCCGCGCTCCAACGACGAGGTGAACAAGTACTTCCTCTGCGATCACGGCCGCCTGAACTATCGCTGGATGAACCGGCAGGACCGCGTGTCGACGCCGATGGTCCGGCAGAACGGCATCCTCGCCACGGCCGACTGGGAGATCGCGATCCGCGCCGCCGCGCAGCTCCTCGCCGGCAAGCGCGCGTTCGTGCTCGCGTCGCCCAACCTCTCGAACGAGACGCTCTTCCTCCTCGGACGACTGACGCGCAAGGCCGGCGGAGCCGGTGCGTTCCGGGTCAACCAGGGTCCCGAAGCGCCGCTTCCGGGCGTGGAGGACCTCGCGCTTCGATCCGATCGCGCGGCGAACGTGCGCGGTGCGGAGCTAGCGGGCTTCACGCGGAGCGACACGCCGCTCGCCGGCATGCAGGCTGGTGACGTGCTGATCGTCGCGGACGAGGAGCTGGCGGGCATCGACGCGGTGGACGTCGCGAAGGCCGGTGCGATCCTCGTCATCGGCACGACGCTGCCGGCGTGGGCGCGCCACGGGGCGAACGTCGTGCTCCCGATCGCCAACTGCGTCGAGGAAGAGGGCACGTTCACGAACCTTCGCGGGCGAGTGCAACGGTTCCTCCAGGCGAAGGCGGCGCCCGGCGTGGCGCGGCCGAGCTACTTCGTCGTCGGCGACCTGCTTGCGGCGCTGGGCGAAGGCGCGGGATACTGGACCGCGGGACAGGTGTTCGATGCGCTGGCCGCCTCGAACACGGCGTTCGCCGGTCTTTCCTACGACACGCTGGGGCTGCGCGGTCTCCCCATGGCCGGCGCCACGACGGGAGCGAACGCATGACGGCGCCCGTGCTCGCCCTCCTCCAGATCACCGGACCCACGACGGAGCCGCACTTCGGCGTCTGGTTCCTCGCGACGATCATCAAGCTGATCGTCGTCTTCACGGTCTACATGGTCAGCGCCGCGCTGCTGACCCTAGCCGAGCGCAAGATCTCGGCGTGGATCCAGGACCGCCACGGACCCAACCGCGTCGGTGGACGCAGCGGCATCCTGCAGCCGATCGCCGACGGCGTGAAGAACTTCGTGAAGGAGGAGACCTACCCGGACGCGGCGAATCTCCCGCTGTTCATCCTTGCGCCGGTGCTCTCGTTCATCCCGGCGCTGATCGCGTGGGCGGTGATCCCGTTCGCCGCGCCGTGGGGCTCGAAGTGGGGCATCATCGAGATGGTGCTCGCCCCGATGCCGATCGGGTTCCTCTTCATCCTCGCCATCTCGTCGCTCGGCGTCTACGGCATCGTCATCGCCGGCTGGTCGTCGAACAACAAGTACGCGCTGCTCGGCGGCCTGCGCTCGAGCGCGCAGATGATCTCGTACGAGATCTCCATGGGCATGGCGACGATCCCCGTGCTGCTCCTCGCCGGCAACGTGTCGATGAGCCAGATCGTGAACCAGCAGGCGTTCGAGACGTGGAACGTCATCAACCTGACGGTGGCGTTCCTCATCTTCCTCGTGGCGGCCTTTGCCGAGACCAACCGGCTGCCGTTCGACCTCCCCGAGGCGGAATCGGAGCTCATCGCGGGCTACCACTCGGAGTACAGCGCGATGAAGTTCTCGCTCTTCTTCATCGCCGAGTACTGCAACATGGTGACGGCGAGCGCGCTGATGGCGACGCTGTTCTTCGGCGGCTGGGACATCCCGTTCACGCTGTGGGACAACCTCGCGCCGCACACGTTCCTCAAGACCATCCTCACGCTCGTCGCGTTCGCCCTCAAGACCGGGTTCTTCCTCTTCCTCTACATGTGGATCCGGTGGACGCTGCCGCGCTTCCGATATGACCAGCTGATGTCGCTCGGGTGGAAGATCATGCTGCCGCTCGCGCTGACGTACATCGTCGTCATTGCGGGCGCCGTGGTGCTCCTCGAGGCGCTCGGCTTCGCGCGCGGGTCGTGGCCGTTCCACCTCGGCCTGGCGATGATCAACCTCGCCGGGGTGGTGATCCTGTTCATGATCCTCGACCGCGGACGCCTCGTCAGCCCGGCGTATTCGCGACTCGACCGGCGTGATCTCGCCAAGCTGCGCGCCGTCAGCGCGACCCCCATCGCCCCACCGCTTTCCGAGACAGGAGACTGATGTCCATCGGCGTGAAGGTCGTCGAGCGACCGATCGAGCAGACGAGCTACGTGCGTGCCACCCTCACCGGGATGAAGCACACGCTCAAGCACATCTTCCAGGAGAAGGTCACGACGCAGTACCCGGAAGAGAAGGAGTCCATCAGCAAGCGGTGGCGGGGCACCCATCGCATGCTGACCACGGAGGACGGCAAGGCGAAGTGCGTGGCGTGCGGCCTCTGCCCCACGGTCTGCCCGGCCAACTGCATCAAGCTCGTGCCGGGTGAGGACGAGAAGGGCAATCGCTACCCGCTGCTGTTCGAGATCGACGAGTTCCGCTGCATCTTCTGCGGCTACTGCCAGGAAGTCTGCCCGGAAGAGGCGATCCACGTCGGGCGGCACTACGAGAACTCGGAATACAGCCGCGAGGGGTTCGTCTACGACCTCGAGCGGCTGATGGCCCAGACGCACCCCGTCTGCGAGATGTGGGATCCGGCCGACCCGCGGGGGGAGTGATGCAGCACAACAACCTCCCGCTGTTCTACGTCTTCATCTTCTACCTCTTCGCGATCATCGCCACCGTGTCGGCGATCGCGTTCGTGACGCGAAAGAGCCCGGTGGCGGCGGCGCTGTGGCTGGTCAACACGATGTTCAACCTCGCCGCGCTCTACGTGCTGCTGGACGCACCCTTCCTCGGCGTGATCCAGGTGCTGGTGTACGCCGGCGCGATCATGGTCGTGTTCCTGTTCGTCATCATGCTGCTGAACCTCGGTCATCCGTCGGTGGTCGCCGACGCCCGCGGACTGTGGTGGAAGCTCGCGGCGGGCCTCGTCGGCATCGCCCTGCTCGCTCAGATCCTCGCCCTCACCGGTGCGCGGCTCCCCGAGGCGTTGACGCTCCCCGAGAATGCGGTCGGCAACCAGGTCGCGCAGACCGGCGCCATCGCGCCCGTGGCCGGCCCGCTGTTCAACCAGTACCTGCTCGCCTTCGAGGTCACGAGCGTGCTGCTGCTCGCCGCGGTCGTCGGCGCCGTGGTGCTCGGCAAGCGCAAGGAGCGTCAACGTGCTCTCTGAGTCGCTCTTCTTCAGCGCGGTGCTGTTCACGATCGGCGTCGTGGGCGTGCTCACGCGCCGCAACGCGATCATCGTCTTCATGTGCGTGGAGCTCATGCTCAACGCGGTGAACCTCTCCTTCGTCGCCTTCGCGCAGGTGTACGGCGCGGCGGGGCAGGTGTTCGTGTTCTTCGTCATGACGGTGGCGGCCGCGGAAGCGGCGGTAGGGCTCGCGATCATCATCGCGCTCTTCCGGCATCGTCAGACGGTCAACCTGTCGTCCATCAATCTCCTCAAGGGCTGATGCTACTCCAGCATGCCGCAGAGGCGGCGCAGTCCGCCGCGCACCCGCTGAGCGGCACCGCGGCCCAGTATCTCTGGCTGCTGCCGCTGCTCCCGCTGCTCGGCTTCGTGCTGAACGGGCTGCTCTCGCTCGTGCCGGCCTTCCACACCGGGCCGCACGATCCCGGCGCCGAGCACGGCGACGGCCACGCGCACGTGGCGCATGACGACAACGCCGGCGGTGCACACGGCGACGATCACCATGCGGTGGCGCGTCATCGGTTCGCCGGACTGGCCACGCTGATCGGTCCGGGCGTCCTGCTCGCGTCGTTCGCCCTCGCGCTCGCCATGTTTGCGGCCATGCTCGGCGCGGGCGGGGGTGCGATGCAGACACCGTTCGTCCAGCGCTACTTCAGCTGGATGCCGGTGGGAGACCTTCAGATCGACGCCGCCTTCCAGCTCGACCAGCTCAGCATGGTGATGATCCTCATCATCACCGGCGTCGGCTCGATGATCCACCTTTTCAGCATCGGGTACATGCGCGACGATCCGGGCTATCCCCGCTTCTTCGCGTACCTGAACCTGTTCGTCTTCTTCATGCTCGTGCTCGTGCTCGGCGCCAACTACCCCGTGCTGTTCGTCGGCTGGGAGGGCGTCGGTACGTGCTCGTACCTGCTCATCGGGTTCTGGTTCTCGGACAAGGCAAACTCGGATGCGGGCAAGAAGGCGTTCATCGTCAACCGCATCGGCGATTTCGGGTTCCTGATCGGCATGTTCCTGCTGTTCGCCAGCCTCGGCACGCTCGACTTCGTGCGCGTCGCGGCGCTCGCGCCCACGCAGCTCGTCTTCGGCGGGGCGGTGGTGACGGCGATCTGCCTGTTCTTCTTCCTCGGCTGCGCCGGCAAGAGCGCGCAGATTCCGCTCTACGTGTGGCTCCCGGACGCCATGGCCGGTCCGACCCCCGTCTCCGCGCTGATCCACGCGGCGACGATGGTCACGGCGGGCATCTACCTGATTGCCCGCAGCAGCGTGCTCTTCTCGCTGGCGCCGGTGGCAGGGCTGACGGTGGTCGTGATCGGCGCCGTGACGGCGATCTTCGCGGCGTCCATCGGCCTCAAGCAGTGGGACATCAAGAAGGTGCTCGCGTACTCCACCGTGTCCCAGCTCGGCTACATGTTCGTCGGTGTCGGGTCCGGGGCATACGTGGCGGGCGTGTTCCACCTCATGACGCATGCGTTCTTCAAGGCGCTCCTCTTCCTGGGCGCCGGCTCGGTGATCTACGCCATGCACGCGGCGTATCACCACACGGGCAGCCACGAGGATGCGCAGGACATGCGGAACATGGGCGGCATGCGCGCCTTCATGCCCGTGACGTGGATCCTGATGTGGGCCGCGACGCTGGCCATCTCCGGCGTGCCCCCCTTCAGTGGGTTCTTCTCCAAGGACGAGATCCTCGGGACGCTGTTCCTTCGTGCGCAGCACTCCACCCTCGCCGACGCGACGTGGCTGGGGATCCCGGGCAGTGCGGTGCTCTACATCTGCTACGCGCTCGGCCTGGCGGCCGCGTTCATGACGGCCGTCTACATGACGCGCATGATGCTCTACACCTTCCACGGTCCGAACCGCACCGGTGAGCGCGAGCGCGACCACCTGCACGAGGCGCCGTGGATCATGACGGGTCCGCTCGTGGTGCTGGGGATCTTTGCCGTGTTCGGCGGCTGGTTCAACCTGCCGGCGCTCATCCCGATCGGGCCGGTGGGCGCGCTGGAGCACTGGCTGGAGCCGGTGGTGGGAGCGGGGACGCTGCGCACCACGCTGGGCACCGTTCCGGAGGCTTCGCAGAGCACCGAGATCGCGCTCATCCTGGCAGCGGTGCTCATCGCGGTGGTCGGCATCGGCCTCGCCGTGGCGCGGCTCAAGCCCGCCTCACTCGTGCCCAAGGCGCAGTCGCCCGAGGAGCACGGGTTCGAGAAGGTGCTCGCCGACAAGTACTACGTCGACGAGCTGTACGACGACGTCATCGTCCAGCCGGTGGTTCGTGGCTCGCGCGGGCTCCTGTGGCGCGGTGTGGACGTCGGGCTGATCGACGGCCTGACGCGGCTCATCGTGCAGAGCAAGGACGACGATGCCGCGCCGGGCCGCGTGCCGATGGGCGGCCTCGCCGCGCGGTCGGTGGGCTGGATCGGGTCGCAGCTCCAGTCGGGACGTCTCGGCACCTACGCCT
>DASTGQ010000084.1:0-2319 GCA_035718985.1 Gemmatimonadaceae bacterium | reverse complement strand
GGACAGCGGATCGCGACACGAGCTGTGCGCTCGTGCGGGAGGACGGGACGGGCCCTAGTGTGCCGTCGGCGCGCTGGTCGCTGGCACGGTCGTCGCTGGCGGGGTCGTGGCCGACGGCGTGGACTGCGACGCGGGTGCCGCAGTCGGCGTCGAGGCTGGTGCAGCCGGCGTGATCACCCGCTGCGCCGTGCGATACACCCACCACATCGCCGCCGCGAGCATCATCAGCAGGAGCAGCATGGCGATCAGCGTGCCGCGGCTCCGTCGCCGCGCGGCGTTGTCGTCGGGGATCGACGTCGTCAACACGAACGCCTCCGGCGGGAGCGTGTTGATGCGCTTCGCCGCCGGCATCTCCTTCGTCGTCGCCGTGCCGATCCCGTCCACCACCGGCGTCGGACCCGAATCGGTGGAGAGCGGGAAGGTGCGGTGCCCCACGTCGTCGCTCTCCACCGGCGACGCCAGCCCCTCGCCCTCGAAGCGTGCCACCACGACCGTGATGTTGTCCGGTCCGCCGCTCTCGTTCGCGCGGTCAATCAGTCGCTGACACGCCCTCGCCAGGTCACGCTCCTCCGACACCACCCGCGCGATCTCGTCGACGCGTACCTGCCCGCTCAGGCCGTCGCTGCACAGCACCAGCACGTCGCCGCGGCGCACCTTCTGGTGCGTGAGGTCCACCTTGATGTTGGCTTCGGGGCCGAGTGCCTGGAGGATGATGTTTCGCCGCTCGCTCTGCTCGGCTTCCTCCTCCGTCATCTCGCCGGCCTCGATCAGCTTCTGCATCAGCGACTGGTCCTTCGTGATCTGCCGCCCCACGCCGCCGCGCACGAGGTAGGCGCGGCTGTCCCCCACCTGCGCCAGGTAGAGCGTGTCGCCCATGAGGCCGGCCACCGTCGCCGTCGTCCCCATGCCGCGATATTCCGGGTGCTCAACGGCAAAGGCGTGGATGTGCGAGTTCGCCGCCGCCGTCGCGCGCTTGATCGCCGTCGCGAACTCCTCGTCGTTCGGCGGCGCGCCCTCCGTAACGGTGTCCAGCAGCTCGCGCTGCACGATGTCCACCGCCATCTCGCTGGCGATCTCGCCGGCCGCCGCACCGCCCATCCCGTCTGCCACCATGAACAGCGTGCCGCGATCGCCCACCTCGTGCGTCCGCACCTCGGGAGACAGCGACGCCTCGCCGCGAGTGAGGTCGGCGACGATGAAGGCATCCTCGTTGTGCTCGCGAGTGCGGCCCACGTCGGTGCGCCCCGATACGTGGACGATCACGCTCTTCTGCGGCCGTGTGCTCATCAGCTCCCTGTACGGAAATGCCCAGCCGTCGGATTCTTGGCCGGGCGGCACGATCGGCGCGTGCGGGAGAAGCAGGCGCGCGAGCGTGTGAAGCGCGAATATAGGACGAGCGAATGAGACGCGTCAACAAAAGACCCGTTCAACTACGGCACGAGCCCGGGCACGAGCCCCGTGCCACGCGCTCGCGCCGGGGTTAGCTTCCCGCCATGTCACCGCAACGCCCCGGACGCGCCACGCTGGCGCTCGCCCTGGCCCTCGCCACCGCCTGCACCACCGTCCCGACTCCCGCGCCTTCGCCCGCGCCCGAGCGCCTCCCCGCCACCGCCGCGCACGCACCGCCCCTCCCACCCGTTCCGGCGGTGGATGGACCGCTCAAGATCGACGTCGTCTACCCGCGCGAGAACCAGGTCATCACGTCGCGCGATTCCAACTTCATCTTCGGCTCCATCGGCAGCGGACGCGCCGCGCTCACCGTGAACGGCGTTGCCGCCCGCGTCTATCCCAACGGCGCGTTCATCGCCTGGCTCGCCAACCCGCCCGCCGATTCCGCACGCTACATGCTCGTTGCCACCCGCGGTGCCGACACCGCGCGCACCGTGCGCAACATCCGCTATCCGGCGCCGCGCGTCGCCGCGCAGCCCGCTCCCGCCGCGACGCCTGACACCGGCGCCGCGCGCCCCAGGCCCGAGGCGCTCGCCACCTCGCGGGCCGACTCCATCGCCGCGTTCGATCGCCGCCTGGACTCGCTGCGCGTAGCCATGACCGCGGGACGTCCCATCGGCCTCGTCCAGCTCGGCGAGCCCTCCGCCGCCGCCGACACCGACAAGGTCATCATCGCCCGCCCGATCGTGGACGGCACCTACAAGTGGTTCTTCGCGCCCGGCACCGTCGTGCCCCTTGTCGCGCGCGAGGGCGGCTACTTCCGCATCCGCCTCGATCGCGACCTCGACGTCTACGTGGACTCCACCGACGCACGCGTGCTGCCGGACTCCGTGAGCGCACCGCGCCGCGTCATGTCCAACATGAAGGTGC
>DASTGQ010000083.1:0-4209 GCA_035718985.1 Gemmatimonadaceae bacterium | reverse complement strand
GTCACCGCGAGGCGCTGGCCGTGCATTTCGTCAACGCGGTGCCCGCCACGGCACGGGCGAGCTTCGCGGCGCTGCCGGGCGTCACGCACGTGGAGCTCACGCGCATGGTCCCCGTGCGCCTGCACCACGCCGGCCACGCGCGTTCGCTGGCGCTCACGGGCGTGGAATCGGGCGCGATGCTGCACCGCCTCGTGGACGTCGGGGGCCGCACGCGGGCCGTGCCCCCCGAAGGCGTGGCCGTCAGCGCGTCGCTCGCCACGGCGCTCGATGCGCACATCGGCGACACCGTCCAGGCCGAGCTGCTCGAGCAGGACGCGACGCGCCCGCTCGTCATCGTCGCCCTGCTCGACGAGCTGATGTCGCCCAACGCATACATGGAGCTCGGCGCGCTCGATCGCCTGGTGGGCGACGGGTACCTCGCCAACGGGGTGAACCTGCAGGTCGCCGGCCCGCCGTCGGCGGCGCTGTTCGATCGCATCCGCGACATGCCGCGCGTGATCGGCATCTCGTCACGACAGGCGATGCTCGACGAGTTCGACCGCATGATGGGGCGCGGCTTCCGCGTCACGTCGGTGCTCGTCGTCGCGTTCGCGGCGGTGATCGCGATCGGCGTCGTCTACAACGGCGCGCGCATCGCGCTCTCCGAGCGCGGCCGCGAGCTGGCCAGCCTGCGCGTGCTGGGATTCACCACGCGCGAGGTCGGCGTCCTGCTGCTCGGCGAGCAGGCGATCCTCACCCTGCTCGCCATTCCCCTCGGCTGGCTGCTCGGCTGGCTCCTCTCCGGCTACCTCGCACGAGCCTTCGAGAGTGAGCAGTACCAGGTGCCGCTCGTCGTGCGCACCGCGACGTACGCCTGGGGAACTGTCGTCGTGCTCCTCGCCTCCGTGCTCGCCGGCGCACTGATGTATCGACGCGCGGCGCATCTCGACCTCATCGCCGTGCTCAAGACCCGGGAGTGACTCATGTCCGCCATCCTCGACGTACCCGCCACCAGGGAGCCAGCCGCAGTCCCCACCGCTCCCCCCACCCCACCGCCAGCGACAGCGCCAGCCGAACCGGCCACCGCGGCCTCGACGCAAGCTCCGCCGCCCAGGGCAGCGCCCCTGAAGGTCAAGCCGTCGCGCCAGCACCTCGTCGCGCGTCTCGTCCTGCTCCTCGTGATCGTGCTCATCGGGGCGCTGCTCCTGATGGCGCTGCGGCCGAAGCCAGTCGCCGTGGACGTGGCGGTGGCGACCACGGCGCCGATGCGCGTCACCGTGGACGCCGACGCCGTGACCCGCGTCCGGCAGCCGTTCATGATCACCGCTCCCGTGGGCGGGCTGGTGGAGCGGCTCTCCGCGCGCGAGGGAGACGAGGTGCAGCGGGGACAGGCGCTCGCCACGATCTCCACGCCGCCGCTGCACTCCACGGAACGTCGCGCCGCCGCCGCGCGTGTCGACGCGGCGCGCGCCGGCGCACTGCAGTTCGACATGCAGCTCTCCCAGGCGGAGCTCGCGCTGGCGCAGGCGCTGCGCGACCAGTCTCGCGCGCGGCAGCTGCTCCAGGCCGGCGCGCTCGCGGAGCGCGACGCGGAGCTCGCCGCACTGACGGTCGCAAGCCGTCGCGCGGAGCTCGGCACGGTGCGCGCCCAGCAGCGCGTCGCCGTCGCCGAGCTGGCACAGGCCCGCGCGGCGCTCGACGCCGCGGTCGAGGAGCCGAGCGCGGCGACCATCGTGCGCGCACCAAGCGGCGGCCGCGTCCTCTCCGTGCCCGAGCGCAGTGCGCGCGTCGTCGCCGCCGGCACGCCGCTGCTCCAGCTCGGCGATCCTGGCGCGCTCGAGGTGGCGGCGGACGTGCTCAGCAGCGACGCCGCCGCCGTGCGGCCCGGCCAGCGCGTGATCCTGCGCGGATGGGGCGGCCCGACGCTCGACGGCGTCGTGCGCGTCGTGGAACCCTCCGCCCGGACGCGCCTCTCCGCACTCGGCGTGGAGGAGCAGCGGCTCAACGTGATCATCGACCCCCTGTCCCCGCCCAGCGCGCTCGGCGACGGCTACCGGCTGGACGCGAGCATCGTGGTGTGGGAGGCGCGCGCGCTCAGCGTGCCGGCCGGCGCGCTGGTGCGGGATGGCGACACGTGGCAGGTATTCGTGCTGCGCGACGGCCGCGCGGTCCGGTCGCGCGTGATGATCGGCCATGTGGGAAGCGGCGCGGCCGAAGTCCTTGCCGGACTCCGGCCGGGTGACCGTGTCGTGCTCCTCCCGCCCGACCAGCTTCGCGACGGCGCGCGCGTGCGCGCGTCCCGCTGATCGGGCGCGCCGTCAGCCGCTCGCGCGGCGCGCCGCCGCCAGCAGCAGCCGCTGCTCCGCGATGGCCACGTTCCGCCGCGTGCGCTCGATGGCGTCCGGGTTCACGGAGATGGAATCGATCCCCCACTCCACCAGCTTCGCGGCGAAGTCGGCGTGCACCGACGGCGCCTGTCCGCAGATGGAGGCCGTGATGCCGAGCGCGTGCGCCCGCTCGATGATGGCGCGGATCATGTCCATCACGGCGCGATCCCGCTCGTCGTAGAAGGGCGCCAGGAGCTCGCTGTCGCGGTCCACGCCGAGCACGAGCTGGGTGAGGTCGTTCGAGCCGATGCTCACGCCCGTGACGCCGAGCTGCACGTAGTCCTCGAGCCAGCTCACCACGGACGGCACCTCGGCCATCACCCAGAGCTCGAGGCCCCGCGACCCGGAGAGCGCGCTCTCGTCGATCAGCTCCCGGCAGCGGCGCATCTCCCAGCCCGTGCGCACGAACGGCAGCATGAGGTGGAGGTTGCCGTGCGTGCGCCGGACGTTGGACAGGGCGAGAAGCTCGAGCGCGAAGAGATCCGGCTCCTGCGTGTAGCGGAAGCAACCGCGATAGCCGATCATGGGATTCGCTTCTTCCGGTTCGTGGCGCTTCCCTCCCTCCAGCGCGCGGAACTCGTTGGAGCGGAAGTCCATCGCGCGATAGATCACCGGCCGCGGATCGAACGCCGCCGCGAAGGTCGTGAGCCCGTCGGTCATCCGCTGGACGAATCCATCGGTGTCGTCGCGATCGATCAGCTCGCGCGGATGGACGCCCTGCAGCGCGCTCATCATGAGGAACTCGGCGCGCAGCAGCCCCACGCCGTCCACGTCGCGGGCGGCGATCTCGGACGCGCGCTCCGGCTCGCCGAGGTTCACGTAGATGCGTGTCGCCGTCACGGGCGCGGCCGTGGCGGTCGCCGGCGCGCGCACTGGCCTGGTGACGGCCGCCGATGCTGGCGCGGCACCCGCCACCACGACGCCCTCCTTGCCGTTCACCGTCACCTGCATGCCGTCCTTCAGCGTCTGCGTGGCGGTGCGCGTGCCGACGACGCATGGAATGCCGAGCTCCCGCGACACGATGGCGGCGTGCGACGTCATGCCGCCCGCGTCGGTGACGATGGCGCTCGCGCGGTGCATGAGCGGCACCCAGTCCGGTGACGTCATCGTCGCCACGAGCACCTCGCCCGCCTGGAGCTGGCTCGAGTTGGCCGCGCTGGCCAGCACGCGCACGCGTCCGGTGGCGATGCCCGGGCTCGCGCCCATTCCACGGACGAGCGGCACGGGAGGCGTGACCGGCGTGGCGGGCGCCAGCGCCTGGCCCTCTGCCGCGGCGGGCGGCGCCAGGTGCGACAGCGTGGTGATCGGCCGCGTCTGCGTGATGAACACATCGCTCCCCGCGATGGCGAACTCCATGTCCTGCGGCGCGCCGTAGTGCTGCTCGCTCGCCACCGCGTAACGCGTGAGCGAGGCAGCCTCGGCATCGGTGAGCACGGCGCCCTTCCCTCGCGGGTCGTGCTCGAGCTCCACGCGCTGCGTGCCGCCATCCGGCAGCGCCTCGAGGAGGAATTCCTTCTCCGCCACGTGACGCTCCAGCACGTCGCCGGAGTGCTTGTCCACGACATAGTGATCGGGCGTCACCTGGCCCCCCACCACCACCTCACCGAGTCCCCACGCGGCCTCGATCACCACGTGATCGGTCGCTCCGGTCGCCGGATCCGCGGTGAACATCACGCCGGACTTCTGCGACGCGACCATGCGCTGCACGACCACCGCCACCGGCATCTCGGCCGGCATCCCGCACGACAACCGGTAGTACAGCACGCGCGCGTTGAACGTCGAGGCCCAGCAGTGGAGGACGGCGTCGGCGAGCGCCACCCTGCCGCGCACGCCGAGAATGCTC
>DASTGQ010000082.1:0-4828 GCA_035718985.1 Gemmatimonadaceae bacterium | reverse complement strand
CACGGCGAACAGGGTGCGATAGCCACGCACCGTCGCCAGGCGCTCGAGCGCGGCCACCAGCGCCACCCCGAGGCCGCGGCCCTGCGCCTCCGGTGCCACCACCAGTGAACGGATTTCGGCCAGGCTCGGCGCGTACTCGTCCAGGTGCACGCAGCCCAGCAGCCGGCCGCCCTCGCTGGCGACGAGGAAATGGGACGCATGCGCCGCGACGAATTCCTCGCTCCGGGGAAGGAGCTCGCCGCTGGCGACATTCAGGTTGATGAGGCGGACGATCTCTCCGGCGTCCGACGGCGTGGCGGGGCGAATGTCGTACGTGGGGCGCTCTGGAGGCATGCTGCAAGGTATGATGATGGGCCACGCCGTCCAATCCACCCGGCTCGACCATCCAGACGACCTGATGCCGATCTCTCCGTTGCCCCCGCGACTCACCAAGCCCGTGGTAGCCGTCCTTCTTGCCGTGATGCTGCTCGGTGGGTCGGCGATGCTCTTCCTGTCCCCGGCCCGTGGCTATGTCGTTGCGTGCAGGAAGGCGCAGCAGATTCAGTGTGCGCTCGAGCGCGAGACGTCCGATGGAACCCGGACCTGGCAGCTTGCGCTGGGAGCTGACGCGACCGCGCTGGTGCGGGTCGAATGGAGGCGTCGCGGTGGGAGCCGCGTGTTCCTCTACCTGAGCTCCGGGTCGCAAGAGACCTTTGCGGCCGAGTTCGAAGGTGGCACCGCCATCGCTGATGCCCAGGCTGCCGCCGCGAAGCTCAATCGGGTCTTTACGTCCGGCGGCGTCGCCTCGGCCAGGGTGGAAGCGCGGCCGCCCGCCTATCTGCGTTGGCTCGCGTGGGGCACCCTGGGGATCATGGCATTGCTGGTCCTCGCGATCTATCGCGAGCTGTTCAGGCGCGAGGACATCGCTCCCGCCTTCGCGCCGGATGCCACCGACGGTGAGCGCGTCACGCCGACGGCGTGACGTTCCATCGGCTGACGCACACGAGCGGCCTGGCCTACTTCATCGACATCACGTGCTCCACGAACTGGTCGAGGGCGATCTCGGTGCCCTGGTAGAAGCCCGACGCCTTGTTCGTCTCGAGGTCCGCTGCACTCCGGTGCAGCGCCGTGAACACGTACCGAGTGCCACTTCCCACGCTTTCCAGCGTCATGATGGCGGTGATCGGAATGTCGTCGAAGACGGCCGGACGATAGCCGGGGAACAACATGGAGGTCCAGACGAGCCGCTCCATGGGAATGGCCTCCAGGACACAGCCGAGGTTGGGAACCTCGCGACCGTCGCCCACCGCGATGTCGATGCTGAAGATGCCGCCCGGTCGCGCGTCCATCTCGGTGCGCGCCACGCGTCCCCACGCCTTCGGCATGTACCACTCCTTGATGTGCTCGGGCTTCGTCAGCGCGTCCCAGACGAGCCGCGGGGGAGCGTCGATGAACCGCTCGATGGCGAAGTCCAGCTTCGGGTCGATCGTGATCTGGTCGCTCATGATTTCGATTCCCTCTCCTTGAGCTGTCTGATGTATTCGTCGAACCGGTCCAGTCGGGCTTCCCACGACTGCCGCCGCTCGGACAGCCAGTCCTCGGCGACCTTGAACCGCGCGGGTACGATTTCGTACGTCCGCACCCGCCCTTGCTTCTTCGACTTCACGAGCCGGCTCTGTTCCAGCACCGAGAGGTGCTGCACGAACGACGGGAGCTTCATGTCGAACGGCGCCGCCAGCTCGCTGACCGTGGCTGGTCCGGCCGACAGTCGCTCCAGGACCTTCCGCCGAGTCGAGTTGGACAGGGCGTAGAACACGTCGTCAGCGACTGCGGACTGGATCATCTCGACATCGGTCGATTGGTTGGCGTGCCGGATCCGATGGAGAGATGGTATCACCGGACATTACTAAGGTCAATACCTAAGTATTATTCCGCTCGATCGCCACGCGCGCGGGGCATCGGGACGTTGCCATCCCGATGCCCCGTGCCACCCCTTCCGCCGTCGGTGAAGCTCAGCTCGCGCGCAACGCGATGGCCGGCTCGATGCGCGACGCCCGGATCGCGGGGATCCAGCACGCGCCGATCCCGACGGCGGCCATGACCAGCGCCACGACGCCGAGCGTCACCGGGTCGTGCGGAGGCACGCCGAACAGGAGGCCCTGGATGAGCCGCGTCAGCGACATCGCGCCCGCGACGCCGACCACGAGCCCGATGACCACCAGGCGCCCGCCCTCCGACAGGACCATGCGCTGGACCCTTCCGCTGTCGGCACCGAGACTCATCCGGACGCCGATCTCGTTCGTGCGGGCGCTCACCGAGAACGCGAGCACGCCCGCGATCCCCACCGCCGCGACGATCAGGGCGAGCAGGCCGAAGGACGACACGAGCATCGCATTCAGCCGCCGCGGGGCGACGCTCTCGTCGCGGATCTGGTCGATGGTCAGCACCTTCTGGATGGGTTGATCCGGCGCTGCCTCGCGTACGATGCGGGTCGCCGCGGCCGCGAGCGACGACGGATTCAACCTCGTTCGCATCACGAAGCCGCCCGACGGAAAATCACCCTGCGCGAAGGGAATGAAGGTGGCCGGAATGGGCGTCGCGTCGAGGCCGCCGTCCTTCGTGTCCCCCACCACGCCCACCACCGTGCGCCAGTCGCCGGAGACGCCGATGAACTTCAGCACCTCGCCCGTCCACGCCACCCGCTGGCCGATGGGATCCTGGTTCGGGAAGAACTGGTCGGCGAGCGTCTTGTTCAGGATGACGACGCGTGGACTCCCCGCGCGATCGGTGGACGAGAAGAACCGTCCCTTCAGCAGGGGAATGCCTGCGGCGTGGAAGTACTCGGGGCTGGCCAGGCGATACTCGGAGTGCGGCTGTGCCTGGCCCGGCGCCACGGGGTGGCCGTCGGCATTGATGTCGAGGGTGATCCCCGACGTGCGCAGGGGCATGTTGGACCCGATCCCCACCTCGGAGACGCCGGGGAGCGCCGCAAGCTGGCGCTGCATCTCCTCGTACTGCGCGATCGTCGCCGCGGCATTCGCGCCATTGAAGTCCTTCGGCACTTCCATCGTCAACACGTTCTCCGTCTCGATGCCGGAGTCGACGCGCGAGAGGCGCTGCATCGTCCGCGTCAGCAGGCCGGCGCCGGTGAGCAGCATGACCGACACGGCGACCTGCGCCACGACGAGCGCCTTCTGGAGCCGATGCCGGCGCACGGTGCCGGTGGAGCGCCGTCCCCCGGCTGCCATCGACGTGCCCAGCGACCGCTCGCTCACCAGGCCGGGCGCGAACGAGAGGATCACCGCGACGACGAGGGCGAGCAGGAGGCTGAAGGCGAGCACGGCGCCGTCGATGCCGATCTCGTTCGCGCGCGGACTGTAGCGCGCCGCGAACGTGGTGAGCATGCGCAGGCCGCCGACGGCGATCAGCAAGCCAAGGAGGCTTCCGGCCACGGCGAGCACGAGGTTCTCCGCGAGCAACAGGCGGCGGATCCGCGACGCGCCAGCGCCCAGCGCGGCGCGCACCACCAGCTCCTGCTCGCGACGCACGCCACGCATGAGCGTGAGGTTGGCGACGTTCGCGCAGGCGATGATGAGCACGAAGGCGGCGGCGCCCATCAGGAGGAACACCGTGAGCCGCGCCTTCTGGGCGAGCACTTCCTGGAACGGGGTCAGTGTCACCTTGTAGCCCGAGCCGGCATCGTAGGCTTCCGGATGATCGGCATGCACGCGCGCCGTGATGGCGGCGACCTCGGCGCGTGCCTGATCGACGGTCGCGCCGGGCGCGAGGCGCGCGATCATCGCCGTCATGCGGTGCGTGCGTCCCGTCACCATCATCGCGCTCAGGTGGTGCTCGCTGTTCACCATGTTCATGAGCGCGTCGATGTGGGCGGGGTAGTAGGGTGCCTGCTGCAGCACGCCCACCACGGTCGCCGCGTGGCCGCCCACGTGCAGCGACTTGCCGACGATCGCCGGATCGCCGCCGAACCGCTTCTGCCAGTAGTCGTAGGTCAGCATCATCACCGGCGCCGCGGAGCGTCCGTCGTCGCCCTGGTTGAAGCTCCGGCCGAGCACGGGGGAGAGCCCCATCACGGAGAAGTAGTTCCCCGTCACGAGCCCCACGTCGATGCGCACCGCGTCGTGGTCGCCCACCATGGTGAAGGTGATGGGCGAATATTCGGCGATGCCGCCCAGCGTGCGCGATCCGGTCCGGAAGTCCTCGATCTCGGGCACGGAGAAGCCGATGTCCTCACCGCCGGGTCCGTTGATGGACTGCCGCAGGTACATCAGGCGGTCGCCGTCCCGGTGTGGCAGCGGCTTCAGCATCACGCCGCGCACCACGCTGAAGATCGCCGTGGTGGCGCCGATGCCGAGTCCGAGCGTGACGATCACGGCGAGCGCGAAGCCCCTGGCGCGCATCAGGCTTCGGACGGCGTACCGCAGGTCGGCGAGGAACATGGGGTGTCCTTCAGGGAGGTGGACAGGTCAGTGGCCCGGGGAGCGGGCCGGCAGCAAGGCTGAGCTCTGTCCATACGACGAACGAGGGCGGGAAGAATCGACATGGCCGGGATCGGTCACGCCAGAGGGGGGCGAGACGCGGGCCGATGGCTGGCTCGAGGAAAGTGGCGGCGCTGGATCTTCCGTGCGAGACTACCCCGGAATGGTCTGGTTTCCAGCCGTACCTCCGATTCGAGCCTGATGCGTCCCCTGCTTTACTCGATCAACGTCACCCTCGACGCCTGTGTCGATCACCGCGTGGTCGTCCCCGATGAAGCCATGCATCGGCACCACATGGAGAACATCCTCCAGTCCGATGCGCTCATCTTCGGGCGCGTGACGTACGAGATGAT
>DASTGQ010000081.1:0-2309 GCA_035718985.1 Gemmatimonadaceae bacterium | reverse complement strand
CCGCGACAGATTTCCAGCATCCGCAGCACGGCCGCGCGATTGAGCTCGCGCAGCGTGGTGGGAAACGGGAGCTCGCCGTTGGCGACGCTCGCGGCCGGCGTCACCTCGGCGACGTCGGGTTGGTCGATCGCGGAGCCGGTGACAAGGAGTACGGCGCGTTCGATGACGTTGCGAAGCTCGCGAATGTTGCCCGGCCACCGCCGCTCGCGAAGCGTACGCTCGGCGGCGGGAGTGAGCTGCATGAGCGGCTGATCGTACTCGCGGGCGAACCGCTCGAGGAAGGCGCGGGCGATGAGCACCACGTCGTCCTGGCGCGAGCGCAGCGCGGGGAGCTCGATCGGCACGACGTTCAGGCGGTAGTAGAGATCCTCCCGGAACTCTCCCCGTCGCACCGCAGCGCCAAGATCCACGTGGGTCGCCGCCACGAGTCGGACGTCGAACGGGATGGCGCGCGTCCCGCCGACGCGGCGAATCATCCGCTCCTCCAGCGCGCGGAGGATCTTGCCCTGCAGCGGGAGTGCGAGGTGACCGATCTCGTCGAGGAAGAGCGTCCCTCCATTCGCCAGCTCCATCAGTCCGGGCTTGGTCCCGGATGCGCCGGTGAACGCGCCCTTCTCGTGCCCGAACAGCTCACTCTCGAGCAGGTTCTCGGGGATCGCCGCGCAGTTCACGTCCACGAACGGCGCTTCACGGCGCGGTCCGTTGTAATGGATGGCGCGCGCCAGCAGCTCCTTGCCCGTGCCCGTCTCGCCCGTGATGAGCACCGTCACGGTGGGACGAGGGATGACGCGCGCGGCCCGGTCGAGCGCGGCGAGGAGCGCCGGGCTCTCGCCGAGGATCCCGTCGAAGTGCAGCTTGGCCCGCTCGCCGTCGGCGAACACCGAACGATCGGCTTCCGCCTTCAGCCGCTCCGCGCCCTCGCGCAGCCACGACGTGAGCAGCGGCAGCTCCTCCGGGAGTGCGAAGTATTCGTCTGCGCCGGCACGGATGAGCGACGCGACCATCCGGTGATCCGTGTCCACGCCGATGGCGGCAACGAGGCGGTTGCCGCGCGGTATCTGCCGTAGTGTGCCTTCCAGACGCTGCTCGTCGCCGGCGGCAGCGATGAGGGTAATCGTGCCCTTTCGCGGCTGCAGGCTCGCCGCTTCCTCCACGGCCGCGAACGTCAGGCCGTTCGCGCTCGCGAGTGTGGGCCACTCGGCGTGAAAGGAATCGGTGAGCGCGAGGACGCGAAGTTCGGCCAAGCGTGGGGTGGGCGTCGCGCGGGCCGGATGGGCCACGCCGCTCGTGAATGCAGGTTGGGACTGCGCGGAAGCAGCGGACGTCGGCATCGCCATGTCGGGGCGGGAGCGGGCGGCCGACGACGCCCGCCTCCACGTCTATCCTGGAGACTGCACATCGGCCAGATGAACCCGAACCCTACCGGCAGGCGCAGTGCCCACGGACAGAGGCGCCTTCACGACCGATAAAGTGTTGACCCGCAATGCCTTGTGCCTGTCACACCGCCGGCACGAGCGCTCTGGTCGTAATGCGTCGTACCACAGAGCGTAACGCAACGTTACAGCGTCGACAAGATCGCGGTCAGGTCCTTCTGGAATCGAGAGGTGGCGCTGATCGAAGCAGCAGCCAGCCTACGGTGCCCGCCAGGATCGAAGCGAGGAAGGTGCCGAGCTTGGCGGCAGTGAGCATGGGTGCCGCGCCGCCGAAGGCGAGCCCCGCAATGAAGAGCGACATCGTGAAGCCGATACCGCCGAGCCACGACACGCCATGGATCAGCCGCCACGAGACACCGACCGGGGGCGAGGCAAATCCCAGCCTGACGGCGCCCCACGCAGCGATGGAGATGCCGATCGGCTTGCCGAGCACGAGGCCGAGCAGCACGCCCAGGGCGACGGGCTTGCCGATCAGCGTCCCCGCCCCGTGCAGCGGCACGCCGGCATTGGCGAGGGCGAACAGCGGCATGATGCCGAACGTGACGACGCCCTGCAGGCCATGCTCCAGGCGCGCCAGCGGAGCCTGTGCCTGCTCGGTGAGCTCCTCGAGGTGATGGAGCGCTGCCTGGTGGGCCCGGTTGGACAGCACGGTCCGCTCCGGGTCTCGCGCATCGTGAAAGTCGCGCAGCGCGTCGTGTGCACCGCGCAGGAAGGCCCCTTCGTCGATCCGTGTTCGCGACGGAATGGTGAGCGCGAGCAGCACGCCAGCGACGGTTGCGTGGATACCCGAGAGCAGCACGGCCACCCAGAGCGCGAGACCGATGACCGCATACGCCCACGGTGCCCGGACACCGGCCGCGTTGGCGCCGGCCGAGA
>DASTGQ010000080.1:0-3524 GCA_035718985.1 Gemmatimonadaceae bacterium | reverse complement strand
AGTTCCTCGCCGATCGTCGTCGAGCCGCCGTGCCCCGGATAGACGACGGTCTCGTCCGCCAGGGTCGCGATGCGGGCGAGCGAGACGTTCATCGCGCCGGGATCGCTCAGCGGCAGGTCGGTGCGTCCGATGGAGCCCGCGAAAAGGAGGTCGCCACACAGCGCCACGCCCTCGCCATTGAAGCTCACGAGCCCGGGAGAGTGGCCGGGCACGTGCATCACCGAGAATTGGAGCGCACCGCACGTGAGCACGTCATCATCGTGCAGCTCGCGATCGGGCGCCGGCGGCTGGTCGAACGGGAGTCCGTACACTTCGGCCATGCGCGCCGAGAGCGAATCGTAGAGCGGCCGGTCACCCGGATGAAGCCACACGGGCACCGGGTAATGCCGGAGCACCTCGGCCACCCCGCCGATATGGTCGATGTGCCCGTGAGTCAGCCAGATCGCTTCGAGTCGCACGCCTGACTCCCGCACCATCTCCACGAGCTCGGCGCCGTCGGCACCGGGATCCACCAGCACGGCACACCCCGCGGCTTCGTCAACGACGAGGTAGCAGTTCGCCTGGAACGGCCCGACCGTACGGGAAAGAATCTTCACACCGTGTACCCTCCGCTGCCCACCGCTTCGATGGCGTGACCTCCTTCACTCCGTGCCTTGAGATACTTCTCCACGGCGATCGCCGCGGTCGTGGCGTCGCCGACGGCCGTCGTGACCTGCCGCGTCAGCTGGGAGCGCAGGTCGCCCGCCGCGAAGAGCCCGGGGATGGACGTCTGCATCGTGGCGTCGGTGCGGATGTAGCCCATCTCATCGTGGTCGAAGTGACCGTCGATGATCCCCGTGTTGGGGCGGAAACCGATGAAGACGAAGCACCCCGTCGCGTCGAGCGTCCGCCTCGTGTCACTGATGACGTCGCGGATGCGGAGGCCCGTCATCAGGCCATTGGCATCGCCGAGTACCTCCTCGGCCACGGCGTTCCAGATGACTTCGATCTTCGGGTTGGCGAAGAGGCGTTCCTGGAGGAGGCGCGATGCGCGGAAGCTGTCCCGTCGGTGGATGACGTACACCTTGTCCGCGTAGCGCGTAAGGAAGTCCGCTTCTTCCACCGCGGCATCGCCGCCGCCGACAACGGCAATGATCTGCTGCTTGAAGAAGGCGCCGTCGCAGATGGCGCAGTAGGAAACTCCCTTGCCGGCGAACTCCTGCTCGCCCGGAATGCCGAGCTTCACCGGCGTGCCACCGGCCGTGACGATCACGGCGGGCGAATGATAGACCTCTCCCGTATCCGTCACCGTGTGGAAGCTGCCGTCGTCGAGGCGCTTCACCTGGTGGACGTTCGCGGTGATGTACTCCGCCCCGAACTCGCGCGAGTGCTCCTCGAACTTCCGCGCCAGCTCCCAGCCGAGGATGGATTTTTCGCCAATCCAGTCGTCGAGCTTCTCGGTGTTGAGGAGCTCGCCGCCGGGCATTCCCCGCTCCAGCACGGCGGTCTTCAGCATGGAGCGTCCGGTGTACAGCGCAGCGCACATGCCGGCCGGTCCCGCACCGACGATGACGACGTCGTAGTTGTTCGTGGTGCTCACGATGGTCCTCGTGCGTTCAGGCGCGCTCGGTCGCGCGGCTCCTGCAATCTCGCCACAAGCAGTCCGGGATGGAACCGTTCGGTTCCCTGCCCTTATGCGCCGACGACGAGGCGCTGCAGCGCGCCGTGACAGTGCGACGCCGTGCCGACGAGGAATGCGGCAGCGCCGCGTGAGCCGCGCTCGGCGATGGCGCGGTCCGCCGAGAGGACGTCGGCGACGTCGAGCATGCCGACACCGAACGCGCGATGCGCACAGTGGAACACGAATGGCCCTTCGAGGGCGCGTCCGGCGGCACGCTCCGACTCGACGTACGAGGCCATCGCGACGGGCAGGCTCCACGTCCGCTCCCCACGTGTATGGGGACAACGTGCCGGCTCGACGCAGTTGATGGGACAGATCCACTCGGCGAAGCTGACGTAGTGCGTGCCGTCGTTCCCCGCGCGCTGCCAGGGAACCTCGGGCGCGGAGTCCAGGGGTGCCACATGGATATCACGATGTGGCCATCGCTCACGGGCCCGCGCGAGGAGCCAGCCGGCCATGAGGTGCGGCATCAGCGGCGACGGGACGATGGCGTCATCGGCGTGGCGCTCCGGCTCGGACGCAGCCTCGCCGAGGTGGCGAGAGAAGAAGACGTCCCACGCTGAGACCTCGAGCGTGAACGGCGGCAGCTCCTCACGCGCGGGTGCGCGCGTTATGGCGCACGCTTCGTCATGGTCCACCACCACCAGGCGCTCCCATGACAAGGCTCCGGCTCGCTGGGCGCGACCGAGCTGACGCAGGTAATAGCCGCCGTAGCAGCCGCCTCCTACGACTACGATGGTCCCGAAGCGCTGGATCGAACGATCGGCGCGCGGGCCTCGCTCAGCTCCTGACGTGTCGGCCGCCATCGACCGTGAGCACCTCGCCGGTCACGTAGCCGGCATCGAGGAGATAGAGCATCGCTCCCACGACATCTTCCGGAGCGCCAAGCCGCCGAAGCGGCGTGGTACCGCGCAGGTGCTCCGCGTCGGCCTCGCTCCATCCTTCGGGAAGGAGGACCACGCCCGGCGCGATGGCGTTGACGCGGATTTCGGGCGCGAGCACTCGCGCCAGCGCGCGCGTCATCTGCACCACGGCCGCCTTCGTCATGCCGTACGGCACGTACGCTGGCCATGTCTCGAAGGCGGCGAGGTCGGCGATGTTGATGATGGAGCCGCGTGAGGCTCGCAACGCCGGTGCTGCGCGCTGACTGAGGAAATACGTCGCCCGTACGTTGAGCGCGAACATCGCGTCCCAGTCCGTGACGCTCGTTTCGCCGACGGGCGTGCGAAGCATCAGGGCTGCCGAATTGACCAGCACGTCGAGAGCACCGCGGGTCGCCACCAGCTGGTCCACCATCCGCTCAGCCTCCGCGACCACGGCGAGGTCGGCGCGGAAGACCTCGGCGCTGCCTCCGGCTCTCGTGACCAGCCGTGCGGTCTCGTCGGCCCCGTCGGAAGAAGCGTTGTAGTGAACGAGGACGTGCATCCCTCGTGCGCCGAGTGCTACTGCGAGCGCGCGGCCGACGCGCCGGCCCGCTCCCGTCACGAGCGCGACCCGTCCGCCCAGCTCTGTCATCCGAGGCGCCTCATACTGTCGGAGCGCGCCCCGCGGCGGCCAGCCGCTCTTCCTGCAGCGCGAGCCACTCGGCGGGTACCTGCATCATGCCGATCGTCCGAGGGCCGTCAGCGGCGCCGTGCCAGTCGGAGCCCCCACTCGGCACCAGCTCCAGCTCCTTGACCAGCGCGCCCAGCCGCGACGTATCCGCCGGCGAATGCGACGGATGCTTCACCTCGACTCCATCGAGGCCCTGGGCGCGAAGCGACACGAGGCGCTCCCGCGTTCCGGCCGCACCGGGATGCGCCAGTACCGCAAGTCCGCCCGCGTCGTGGATCATGCCGATGGCGTCGCCCATCCCGAGCTGATC
>DASTGQ010000079.1:0-3034 GCA_035718985.1 Gemmatimonadaceae bacterium | reverse complement strand
CGAGTCGCAGTGACACGACGGCCTGCAACGCGCTGGCAAGCGAGAAGCGCACCTCGGCCTGCTGGTGCGGCGGGTAGAACGAGAGCACGCGCTGAATGGTCTGCGTCGCGTCCATCGTGTGCAGCGTCGAGAAGACCATGTGGCCCGTGTCCGCCGCCTTGAGGGCGGCATCGAGCGTCTCGAGGTCGCGGATCTCGCCGATGAGGATGACGTCGGGGTCCTGGCGCAGCACGCGACGCAGCGCCTGGCCGAAGGTGGCCGTGTCGGTCCCGACTTCGCGCTGGTTGATGTTGCAGTTGATGTCGCGGTGCAGGAACTCGATCGGGTCCTCGATCGTGATGACGTTCGCCTTGCGATGCTCGTTGAGGTGCTGGATCATCGCGGCGAGTGCCGTGCTCTTGCCCGACCCGGTGATGCCGGTGACGAGGACGAGCCCGCGCGGCCGCAGCGCGATCTCCTGCAGCACGGGTGGCAGGTTCAGTTCGGCCAGCGTCTTCGCCTGATACGGGATGGACCGCATGGCGTAGCAGAGGGAGCCACGCTGCTGATACACGTTGCAGCGGAAGCGCCCGATGCCCGGCACGCCGATGGCGAAATCGCACTCCTTGTTGTCGGTGAATTCCTTCACCTGACGGGGCGTCATGAGCTGCTCGGCGAGGCCCTTGAGGTCCTCCGGCTTGAGCGGGGGGAGCTCGAGCGGCACCAATTCACCATGAAGCCGCAGCGTAGGCGGCCGGCCCACCTTCAGGTGGAGGTCGGACGCGTTGCGCTGCACGAGCTGCTGCAGTACCGCCTTGAAGTTGAAACCTTCGGTAGCGGCGGTGCCGCCGGGAGCTGCGTTCGTCGTCGTCGCTGGTTTAGCCATTCGGGTCGATGCGGAAGAGCGCCTGCCCGTATTCCACCGGCTGCGCGTCGGAGGCGAGGACCTCGGTCACCACGCCGGTAACCTCGGACTCGATCTCGTTCATGATCTTCATCGCCTCGATGATGCAGAGGATCTGCCCCTTGGAGACGCGCGAACCGACCGACACGTAAGGTTTTGCCCCCGGCTCGGGAGCGCCGTAGAACGTGCCGACCATCGGCGACTTGACCTCGGTCCCGGCGCTCTTCGCCGGCGCCTTCACCGGCTCCTCAGCCGCGGCCGCTCCCTCCGCCGAGGCAGGGCGCGCCGGAACTGCCGCGGGCGCCGCCACCATGGGGGCCAGGACGGGCTGCGGCGCCACATGCATGCCGCGACCGCTCGGACTCTTCGAGATCCGGATCTTCACGCCCTTGTCGGACGTGATCTCGAGTGAGTCCACCGTCGATTCGTCCACCATCTCGATGAGCTTCTTGACGTAGCGTAGGTCGATCATAGGCCCAATGGGTGTTGTCGCGTCGCGCTCGCGCCGCGGCACTCAGCCGAGCTCCAGAAGCTCGCGCGGGAAATCCGTCAGAGTGTGGGGACCGTCGGCACCGAGCACCACGTCGTCCTCGATGCGCACGCCCCCCCAGCCCGGGCGGTAGATGCCCGGTTCGATCGTCACCACTGCTCCTTCCGGCAACCCGGCGTCCGCCGTGCGCGCCAACCGTGGCGCCTCGTGCACCTCGAGCCCGATGCCATGGCCGAGGCTGTGCCCGAACAGATCACCGAATCCGGCCCGATCAATGTAGTGGCGCGCAATGGCGTCGGCATCCCGGCCGCTCATCCCGGCGCGGACCCCACTCGCCGCGCGCGCGTTGGCCTCGCGCACGATCTCGTACAGGGCGCGCTGCTCCTCCGTCGCCTTCCCCATCACCACCGTGCGCGTCACGTCCGAGCAGTAGCCGCCCACTTCCGCGCCGAAATCCATCAGCAGGAAGTCGCCACGCTCGAGGACGCGCGACGAAGAGCGCGCGTGCGGGAGCGCCGAGCGCGGTCCGCTGGCCACGATGCTCGGGAACGGGAAACCCTCGCTCCCTTCGTCGCGGAGCGACTTCTCGAGCACGCCCGCCACCTCGAGCTCCGACATTCCGACCGTGAGCTGGGAAACGGTTCGGTGCAGCGCTCGATCTGCCACGCCAGCCGCTTCACGAATGAGCGCGATCTCCTGATCGTCCTTGCGCTCCCGCAATGTCTCGACGAGGTCGGCTGTCGGACGCCACTGCCAGCGCGCTCCCGCCTCGACGAGTCGCTGGAACTCGCGATGCTGGATGTGCGCCGTCTCGAACCCCATGACCTTCACCGACATCTGGGCGAGCTGCTGCCACAGCCCTGTCCACAGGCTGGCCGGCTCGATCACGACGCGCGCGAGGTCGCCCACTTCGTCCACGACCTGCGTCTGATAGCGGAAATCGGTGATCAGGAGGAGGTCCCGCGCGGTCACCACCAGCAAGGCGCTGGATCCGGAAAAACCGGTGAGATAGCGGATGTTCGACAGCCCCGTCAGGAGGAGGCCATCCAGGTGCGCCGAGGAGAGCCCGTCCACGAGCGCCGCGACCCGACGAGATCGAGCGTCAGCCACCGGACGCCGTCCGCGCGCGCAGCACGGCCACGATGCCGCGCAGCGCGAGCTCGTAGCCATGCGTGCCCAGTCCGACGACGCTGCCGACTGCCGCCGACGCCAGCATCGAGTGATGCCGCTCCGGCTCACGCGCGTGGACGTTGGTCACGTGTACCTCGACGAAGGGCAGCGCCACGCCAGTGAGCGCATCACGAAGCGCGAGGCTCGTATGCGAGTAGGCGCCGGCGTTGACGACCGCGGCATCCGCGCGCCCACGCAATGACTGCACGAGGTCCACCAGCTCACCTTCGCCATTGCGCTGGGCGCACTCCACCTGCACCCCGAGCTCCCGGCCGACCTCGCCGAGGCGCGACTCCACCTCGGCCAGCGTGACACGGCCGTACAGCTCCGGCTCGCGCGTCCCGAGCAGGTTCAGGTTCGGACCGTTCAGGACGGCGATCCTCACCGCTGCTTCAGTCCCTGAAGCCAGGAGTTGAACTGCTCGATGTCGTCGGCGTTGCGCTCCGCGGGCTCATTCTGCGCGCCCGTGCCCTGCGAGGGCGTCGCGGTCG
>DASTGQ010000078.1:0-3218 GCA_035718985.1 Gemmatimonadaceae bacterium | reverse complement strand
GTGGAGAAGCAGTTCGGCCGCGACGCGCTGATCGGGACGCTGTGCACGCCGGTTGCCTTCCTCCGCCAGTACAACGAAGCGGCACGCCGCGCCAACGCCGCCGGTGACACGACGTTGCCGACGTGGCCTGCGGCGCTGCTGGACGAGCTGGCAGAAACTGGTCAGTGAGTGCGATTCGAGGCGGGAGTCGGATCGCTCAGCCCTCGTAGCCGCGACGGTCAGGCAGCGCCGGGAGTGGATGCCCTCGTGACCTCGGCTTCGATGAACGCTGTATATTGACGGTATGCGCCGCCGCCGGTGGTTCCGTCCCCTGGTCGCCCTCCTTCAGATCTGGCTCGTCGGTGCCATCTCGGCGCCAGGGCTGCTGCCAGCGTGCCCGATGCACGGTGGTGCCGCGCTCGCTGGCGCGACGCACGCGAGTGCGGCGCACGCGGACATGGACGCCGCGCAGATGGCCGGGATGGCCGGCGACGAGCACGCGCGCGCACACCATCACGGTCACCCGTCGCACCGGTGCTGCACCTGCCCGGGTGACTGCTGCCTCGCGACCTCCCTTGCCGCGCCCGCGGCGGGGATGCTCACCGCTTCGACGGTCACCACTGGACGCCCCCGTCCCCTGCCGGCGCCGGTGCCACTGCGCCTCATCCCGACGGAGCACGCGCGTCCTCCGTCGCTCGGACCTCCCGCTCTCCTCATCGGCTGACCCCACCCCGGGTGTGCCTCACTGCGTGAGGTGCGCCCGCCGTCGGCGCACCGTCGCGCCGCCGGTACGTCCCCGCCATGAGGATCCGCATGCACGTGCACCACCCGTCGAGCGCTGCCGTCCGCGCGCTCGCCTTCATCCTTGCCTTCGCGCTGTTCGCGCCGCACCTGCTCGGCGCGCAGACACCTGCCACCGATACCACGCGCGCGCCTCACGCCGACTCGGCGAGCCAGCGCAGCGACACCGCCGCGCACCGCCTCGCTCCAGTCACCGTCACCGTCGCGCCGGCCGAGCAGACCGCGCCGGTGAGCGCGGTGCACGTGAGCGCCGCCGTCATTCGTCAAACACCAGCCCGCAATCCGTACGACCTGCTGCGCCAGACGGCCGGCGTCGAGATCCACGAGCAGGGGCAGGGGCCCGGCTTCGCGTCCGACGCGTCACTTCGCGGCTTCAGCTCCGACCACGCCACCGACCTTGCGCTCTGGATCGACGGCGTTCCGGTGAACGAGCCGGTGAACGGCCACTCCGAGGGATACAACGACTGGAACGTCCTCTTCCCCGGCGGCGTGCAGGACATCGACGTCATCCGCGGGCCCACCAGCGCGCTGTTCGGAAACTTTGCGCTGGCCGGCGTGGTGAACGTGCGCACCCTGGAGCGCATGCGCGGCACCGAGGTCACCGCCAGCGGCGGCTCGTTCGGCCGCGCGGAAGCGATGGTCCTCACCGGCTTCGATCACGGCGCGCGCGGCGGCGGCGTGATCGGCGCGCGCTTCCAGCGCGAGGACGGCTTCCGCCCCAACAGCGGTTACGACATCAGCCAGGGACACGCGCGCGTCGTCCACGACCTCTCGACGACGACGCGCATCGACGGCGGCGTGGAGCTGTACGGCGGCGACTGGCGCTCTCCGGGCTTCCTGAGCGAAGACGAGTTCACGCGCGGCCAGTACGACGTCGTGTCCAACCCGACCGACGGCGGCTCGAAGCGCCGCGCGCAGGAGCGCGTCAGTCTCCGCGTGCTGGATGGCAATCTGCTCTGGCGCAGCACCGTGTACGCGACGCAGAGCCGCTGGCAACTGTTCCTCACCATCCCCCCCGCTGGCGGGCAGTTCGAGGGCACAGGGAGCCAGACGGAGGAGATCGACGACCGTGACGGGTACGGCGCGACGACCGCGCTCACCCTGTTCCACGATCGAGGCGACGTGACCGTCGGCGGTGAGTCGCGCTGGGACGACTCGCACTACCACAACTGGTTCAGCACGGCGCGGCAGCGCGACTCCGTGCAGGCGCTCGTCACCGGCCAGCAGCTCAGTGGCGCTCTCTTCGTCCAGTCGAGCACCCGCCTCGGCGAGCGCCTGCGCCTGGACGCCGGCGCACGGCTCGACGCACTCCGCACGCGCTCCCTGCCGGCGAACGACGCGTCGGCGAGCGACACGCACGGGATCTTCAGCCCCAAGGTGGGTGCCATCTACCAGATGTCCTCGGCCCTGAGCGCGTTCGCCAACGTGTCGCGCGGATTCCGCTCGCCCGACGGCATCATCATGGATCCGTCGCTCGCGCTGATCACCGAGTGGTCGTCCGAGGGAGGCGTGAAGCTCGCGCGCGGGGGCGTGAGTGCCTCGGCGACCCTCTTCCGCTCGGACGTCAGCAACGAGCAGACGTTCAACCCCGTGACCCTGGAGACCACCGCCGGCGGCGCGAGCCGTCGCCAGGGGCTCGAGCTCGACTGGCGCATCCCGCTCCCCGCGCCGCGCGCGATCGTCGCCGCCTTCAGCGGCGACTGGACCTTCAACGACGCGCGCTACCGCAGCCTCACCGCGGTCGCCGAGGACGGTGGCGGGCCGGCCCAGGTGCTCGACGGCCTGCGCGTCTTCAACACGTCGAAGTACGTCGGCCTCTCCGCGCTCGACATCGGCGCCGCGTCGGGGCGCTGGCTCCTGCGCGCCGACGCCGTGTTCAATGGTCCCTACTCTCCGTTCGACGAGCCGGGCGTCGTCCTTCCGGGGTACGGCTTCCTCAACCTGAGCGGCCAGCTCCAGGTGGGGCGCACCGAGCTGGATGCGGGGATCCGCAATGTCTTCAGCCGCCGCTACCCCGAAGTCGTCGCCGGTGGGCTCTACTCTCCCGGCGAGCCGCGCATGCTCCGGCTCACGGTGCGCGTGCGGACGTGAGGGCGGTGCGGCACACGCTGCTGGTCCGCACGTGAATTGGACCGGGGTCCGCGTACAACGCGGGCCCCGCTCGCTTCATCTGCTCAGGGGCGTCGCACAAACCGGAAGTAGAACGCGGCGAACACGAGCACGATTCCCACGTTCACGGCGAGGCGCAGCCACAGTCGATTCCTGAGGAACGACACGTCCACCACGACGATGACCGCCGCCATCAGGACGACGACAACTATGGTAGCAGCCCCGCTTCTCATTCCGCTCCCTCCTGATTCCTGATCACTCCCGGCCGTCGCGCTGGCGAAACAGCTGTGGCGATGTCACAGCAATCATCGATGCTGAACGCCGAGTCG
>DASTGQ010000077.1:0-6530 GCA_035718985.1 Gemmatimonadaceae bacterium | reverse complement strand
TGCCACCCACCGGGCGCCACGCGAAAGCCGGTCTTCACCTCATCGAAGACGAGGACGGCGCCGCTCGCATCGCAGAGCTCTCGCGCGCGAAGGAGCCACATCTCCGACGGCTCACGCTCGACGATCGGCTCGAGCACGATGGCAGCGAGGTCGCGGCCGGCAATCTCCACCGCGCGCTCGAGCGCAGACATGTCGTCGAAGGGCACGCGCGAGAAGAGATGACGCGTCGACTGCGGTACGCCCGCCGCCTCGCTGCTCCAGTCGTGCCAGCCGAAGTACCCGCACCCCACGACGTGCGCGCGCGCGGTGTAGGTGCGCGCCAGCCGCACGGCCGCCGAGATCGCCTCGGCACCCGACTTGAGGAACTGGACGCGCTCGGCGCACGGGATGAATGCGCAGAGTCGCTCGGCCAGCTCCACCTCACGCCAGCTCGAGAGCGCGCTGACGTTCCCCTCCGACGCCGCCGTGATCACGTCCTGCGTGACGTTCGGCTCGGCGTAGCCGAGCGCCACGGCGCCGAGCGCCATCGAGCAGTCGAGGAGGCGGCCCCCCTCCGCGTCCATGACCCGACAGCCGGCGGCCGAGACGAAATGCGTCGGCGCGTCCTCGCCAGCATCCGACTCGCCGTAGAGCGCCGATGCGCGCTTGCTGCCGGTGGATGCACCGGTGGGAAGCACGGCGGCCGCGCGATCACGCCAGCGCCGCTCGGCAACGGCCTCGGGAAGCGAGTCGGTCGGCGAGGAAGATTCGTCGCCGTCCTCCAGCCCGGTCTCCGGCTCGGCGGCAGCGGTCGGGTCGGTCGCGGCATCCTTGCGGCGGCCGAAGAAGCGGTTCAATGCCATGGCTCAATCAGAGCGGTGTGCGTGACCCGCGTCAATCCTCGGTGCGTCCGCTCGTGTCACGACCGGTGACGTGACGTGGCGGGCGCGGCGACACGTCGGGCGGCAGCATGCGTTCGACGCGGCCGGTGCGCTCGAGGAAGCGCACGACCTCGAGGGCCATGGCGCGCAGCAGCGACAGCTCACGATCATCCGGCGCCGCGCGAAAGGTCAGCGCGCGAAGCGAACGCATGATGTGCTCCGGGTACCGGGTCTTGAAGAACTGGATCGCGTCGAGAGAGCGGTGGAGCTCGGAGAAGTACCGCTCGAGCAGCTCCGTCGTGGGTGGAGGCGCTTCCTTGCGAGGTCCGCGCAGCGTCCGCGTCGCGTCACCGGACGCGAGATGCAGCTCGTAGAGCGCGAGCAGCACGGCCTGCGCGAGGTTCAGCGAGGCGTGTTCGGTGGTGGGAATGGTCACCGCGGCGTGAATGCGATCGAGGATCTCATTCGGCAGACCGGTGTCCTCGCGCCCGAACACGATGCCGACGCGGCCGTGCTCGACGTGGCCCAGCGCATCCTCCGCGGCGGCCTTGGGCTCGAGCAGCTGCCACTTGGCGGCGCGCCGTCGCGCCGTGAAGCCGAGGAGACGCACGCAGTCGGCGGCAGCGGTGTCGAAGTCCTCGTAGTGCTCGATGCCATCGATGACGTCCCACGTATCGTGGGCGATCCCCTCGAGACGGACGGGATCATACGTCACCGGCCGGACGAGCCGGAGGGAAGCGACCCCCATGTTCTTCATCGCGCGCACGGTGGCGGCAATGTTGACCGGATCCTGGGGCTCGTAGAGGATGACGGAGATCCGGGCAAGTCGCGATTCAGGCATCGGGCATGATGAAGCGGAGGAGACGTGCAGCGTCGTGTCGGTCTCCCCGAAGATAGACGAATTCGCCGGCTGCACCGGAGAGCACGAGCTGGCCACGTCGGCGGGCCCGGCCCGGAAGCGTCTCGTTCACGAGCACGTCGAGCGCCACGGCAGTGCCGTCGGGTGGCAGGTCGACGATTGCCGAGAGCGACCAGCCGGCCGGTGTCGGTGCCCACGTGGAACGAACGGTGAGCCCGAGATTCCAGCCTTCGATGGACCGCTGCTCGACCTCGTCCGAGTCCTCGTGCGGGACGAGGAGCCAGCCGCCGCGCCGCTCTCCCGAGATGACGTAGAGCTGGACGCCGTCGCCGTTGATGGCGGCGGGCTCGTTGTCGAGCGGGTTGGCCGCTGACATCGGCACGAAGACGCGCTGGGACGGGGCGACTGTCACGCGCACCTCGAGTCGTCCCCGCCGCACCATCAGCACGTCCACCTCGGCGGTCGGCATGTCTCCTTCGCTCCAGGACTGTTCCGAGCGGCGGTAATGCGGCTCTTCCATCCTGAAGTGCGCTGGCAGGGATGCTGGCGTGGAGGACGGCAGCTCGTCGGGAACGATCGCGTGACTGCCGACCGGCGTGCGGTGCGTCGCGAATCCCGCGAGCACCGTGGTCTCGGCGGTCCCCGAGTCGCCCGACGCCTGTCGTTCAACACGCCATCCTTCGGCGGTGGCGCGGTGCGTCTCGCGAGCGCCATCGTCCCTCACGATCGTGATCGCACCATCGCCGAAATCGACGTCGTCAACGCGCCCCCGCCAGCTCCAGACGCCGGTGAATCGCCCCCTTCGTCCGGAAGCGCGCACGAGGACCATCGGTACGAGTCCGGTGCGCGTCGGCACATCGGGCGCGAGGGCACGTTGCCAGCCGGCGCCTGCCGGCGAATCGATCCAGCCGTCGAGGACGGCGTTGCCGATGCCGTCTCGCGTGCCCCGCAGGAACACCGGCTCGCCGGCGCGAGCGAGAATGCGCTGGCCATCGCGAAGGAAGTCGAAGCCGTCCTCGCGCGCCGCCCCGCCGCGCACGCGGCCGGCACGTCGCGCGAGCGGCAGGCCGTGCTCGTCCACGGCGTCGACGCCGTGCAGCGGAAGCCCGATGTCGTGCTCCGCATCGCCATCCCATTCGAGCACGTCGACGAGGTAGTCCTCCATGAGGACGACGCTTCGTCGGACGGTGAGTCCCGGCAGCAGCTCCACGCTCCCGCTTGCCCAGCCGGTTCGGCCGTCGTCATCGAATGCCGTGAGCCATCCATGCGCCGGCGGCTGCGAGCGGCCGTCAACGATGGGCGCGGTGTGTGCCAGCGTGCTGCGGTACCAGTGCAGCGAGGGATCGACGTAGGAGCCAGTGCCCGGATCGTCGAACCAGCGCACGTGACCATCGACGAGCAGGAGATTCAGGCGGTCGGGATGCCCGTGGCCACCGCCCGAGTGTCCGTAATCGAGCGCGACGTAGGAGGAGCCCTCGTCTCGTCGCAGGATGGCGAGTCCCTGCCCAGGAAGGAGGTCGGACGTGAACGGCGCCGTCGTGAGCGGCGGGAGCTCCGACAAGCCAGCGAGCAGCGTGCGCCAAGACAGATCTGCGCGCGACAGGCCAGTCGGGGCGAGGTTGCGCTCCACATCGGCGGTGGAGGCTCGGCGGCCTGTGTTACCGCGCGGGACGCTGTCGTCATACAGCCGCGCGAGCATGGACGTAAGACGCTCGTCGGCGCCGCGCGCGAGGCCGAGCTCGCAGGCCTCGGCAAAGCGCGGCTGCCTGGCGCTGACCGCGTACTGGGAATCGCGGCGTGACGGGAAGGTCAGATCCGGAAGCAGGGTTCGGAACGGCGCCGCGAACCCTTCGCGGAAGCGGGAGGCGAAGGTCGGCGCCAGGACGTGTCCGTTGGCTTCGGCGATTCGCACGCCGTACCACAGGCCGCGATGCGCGAAGAGGTGATAATTCTCCCCTTCATACCAGCTTCCGTCGGCAAGGAGCCCCTCACCCAGGTGGACGCCAAGCCCGGAACGCCCCGCACTCGCAGACTCCACCAGTCGAGCGTCGCCGAGGAGCGTGCCGGCGGCCATGAGCGCCGCGTTGTTCCACACCTGGCGATTGGATAATCCCTCGTCGTAGGAGGCGATGAGCACCGCGCTCGGTGCGACGATGCGATCGCGCACGCGACCCCCCAGCGCTGCGACCTGTTCCGACGGTGACCCCTGCTCGAGGAAGTCGAGCGCGATGCAGAGCTGGAGCAGCCAGATGGACTCGAGGTACGTGCTGAAGAACGGGCGTGAGGGACCCAGCACGTTGTCGACGTTCGGATACTCGAGATAGCGATCCGCATAGCCGCCAAGAATCCGCATGGCGAGCTCGCGCGCGGCGGCATCGTCGAGGAGCACGCCGAGGAGTGCGCCGTGCACGGCGCGCTCGGCCAGCCAGAGATGGTGCCAGTACAGGCGGAATTGGTCGTGCGCATCACCCTCGTAGGTACGGCCGCAGCGCGGACAGCGATGTCCCGGCGAATACGGGTCGTACTCCAGCAGCGTGCCGTCCACGGCGCACCGTCCGCCGACCCGCGACAGCACCGCCTTGCCACCCGGGATGTCGAAACTGCCGTCGACGAGTGGCTGCAATTCGGTTCGGAGCCCCTGCGCGAGCGCCGCGAGGGGGCCAGCCGCAATGGCTCGGCGCGCCAGCAGCTCGTCCCGCGTGGCAATGAGCGTCACCGTCCGACTCCGCGCGGCGCGAGCGACCACTCGTGCAGTGTCACCAGCTCACCGCGAAGGTCCATGCGCGCGCCACGCAGTCGGCGCGTCACGCCCTGCACGCCACGAGAGTGGTAGAGCCACGTGGCCGGCGACAGCGAGTCGAGCAGGACCTGGACGCGGCGCCACGCAGCGCGTTGCGCGGCGGCATCACCTGCCTCGTCGGCAGAGGCGAGGGCGGCATCGAGTGTCGGTGCATGGAACCCGGTGTAGTCGAGCGAGCCGCCGCGCTGGCTGGTAGAAAAGAGGGCGTGTACCTGCGAGAGCTCGAGATCGCCGGGAATTCCGGCGAGCAGCACATCGAAGCGTTTCTCCGCGGCGCGCGCCGTGGTGAGGAAGGTACCCAGCTCGGTCTGGCGGATGTGCAGCACGATGCCTCGCGCGGCGAGGTCGGCCTGCAGGAGCTGCTCGGTCACGTTGTCGCCGCTCCCGACGGTCAGCAGGTCCACGTCGAAGCGCCGACCGGCTCGACGACGCACGCCGTCGGCGCCTCGGCGCCAGCCTGCCGCTTCCAGCAGGGAGTCGGCAGCAGCGGTGTCGCGGCCCGGCGCCTCGCTCCAGGCGAGCGGGCTTTCGGGGGGAACGACACTCGAGGTGGCCTCCCCGAAGCCGGCGAGTGCGACCTGGACGATCCGAGAACGGTCCACCGAGCGCGCGACAGCGCGCCGCACGCGCGCGTCGTCAAACGGTGGACGCGTCGTGTTGAAGAACAGCCCGGTGCTGAACAGCACCGGATAGGTCACCACGCGCAACGCATCGTCGCGGCGCGCGAGCGGCGCCATGGTGGGAGAGATGCCCGCGACGTCCAGCTCGCCACTCACGAGGCCGGCGTACTTGGTGGTCGCCTCGTCCACCACGGCGATCACGAATCCATGCAGCGCCGGCGGACCGCCGAGCGAGGCGGGAAACTGCTCGTTGCGGGTGAAGCTCCAGCTCGAGCCGCGATCGCGCCGCTGGAATCGGAAGGGCCCGTTGCCCACCGGGGCTCGCTCGAAGTTCGCGAGGCGCAGCTCGCCGCGCGGAACCGCGGCCAGCAGATGCTGGGGAACGATCGGCAGCTCGCTGAGCAGTGGAGGGAGCGCCGGCTGGGTGGCGCGAAACCGCAGGAGGAGCGTGGTGTCGTCCACCGCAACCGCAGTGTCGAGCGATGACAGCTCCGACGCGCGTGGAAAGCCGGTCGCCGGATCGCGCGCGCACAGGAAGGTGAACGCGGCGTCGCCGGCGGTGGTTCGCGCGCCGTCGTGCCAGCGCAGGTCGGGCACGAGATACAGGGTCAGTTCGCGCCCGTCGCTGCTCCAGCGCCAGTGGCGCGCGACGTAGGGTTGCGGAGTGAGCGTGGAGTCGTAGCGCAGCAGCGTGACCAGCAAGGCGAATCGCTGCACCTGGCGCGAGAGCGGATGCGTGGTGACGAGCGGATCGGGCGACTCGAGGTCCGCACCCGACGCCAGCACCAGCACGTCCGGCGGCCGCTGCGGTGCGATGCAGGCCGAGAGCGTGATGACGAGCGTCGACCATGCCGTGACGAAGTGGCGCGACACGGCGCAAAGCGTTGACGCCGCGGTGCTGCGATGCGATATCACCGCGTGCGATCCCCTGCCCTCATCCGCGCGGCCGCGCGCACGGCGCTGTTGTACTGGTGCGTGCTCTCGCTCACGTTCGCGCTCCTTCGCCTGGCCCCCGGTGATCCGGCCACCTTCCTGCTTCCGCCCGGTGCGAGCGCCGCGGACGCCGCGAGACTACGCGCCGAGATGGAGCTGGATCGTCCCTTGGCCGTGCAATATGCACGCTGGATGAGTCGGACGCTCCACCTAGACCTCGGCCGAAGCTTCGTGGATCGGCGTCCCGTGACGGCGGCCCTCGCCGACGCACTGCCAGTCTCGCTCGCGCTCGGCGGCGCGTCGATCCTCCTGTCGTTCGTCGCCGGGGCGGCCGCCGGAGTCGTACAGGCAGCGAAGCATGGTCGCGCCCCCGATTACGTGATCACCGTGCTGAGCGTGGTGCTCGCCGCGTCGCCGGCCTACTGGCTCGGCCTTGCGGCCATCGCCTGCTTCACCTA
>DASTGQ010000076.1:0-7594 GCA_035718985.1 Gemmatimonadaceae bacterium | reverse complement strand
ACTCGCCATTCGCCTTGGTCATCGTCGCCGCGCTCGAACCCATGAGGCCGACACGCGCATTCGCGACCGGGGCGCCCGCCCGGTTCACCACCGTACCGGACACCCGCGCCCTGCCACGCGGCGCCTGCACCGCGCCCGTGTCGCCGGCCGCGGCGACGACCTTCGGCCGCGCTGCGACGCTCATGCTCCGCAGCGCGAGCAGCCCGAGGTCCTGGGTCACCGTCACTTCCGCGGTCTCGCCCCCGTCCTTGCGCTGCGCCTGCAGCTTGCCCTCGTACTTCTCCGGAAGCCCGCAGAGGCGATAGGTCCCGTCTTCGCCAACGGTGGCCTCGCGCACGCGCGGCGGCTTCTTCGTGACGCGCAGCGTGGACGGCAGTCCCGGCGGATCGGGGTCATACCAGACGAATGACACGCGTGCCCCAACGGCGGCGGAGTCGGTGTCCGGCTCGCGGACGCGACCTACGAGTGCACCAGGGCCGAGCGCGCGCCGCGCCGCCGGGCAGAAGAGCGACACGAGGTATTCGCCCGAGGGCACGGCGATGACTGTCTGCGTCACCATGTTCGCACTGATCTGGAGCGGTGGCGTGACGAGCGAGATGCCGAGCGTATCGAGCATGGGGTGCTCGACGAGCACGCGATGCTGGCCCGGCGGTATGCTGTCCACGAGGAAGCGCCCGATGGAGTCGGTGAACGACATGCGCGCCGTGCCGTCCACACTGACGAGGGCGTGGACGAGTGGGCCGGCGTGTACGCTGTCGACCACGACTCCCTGGAGGAAACCGGTCGTGAGCGGGGCACGGACCGTGTCGGCAGCGGGCTGGGCCTTCGCTGCTGCGCCTCTGGCGCTGGCTGGGGCCGCACCCTTCGAAGCCCGGCGAGTCGTCGGTGTCGGCTGCTGCGCCGCGAGCGGGACGGCGAGCAGGAGCGCGCCGAGGACGGGGAGATGGGGACGGATCAGACGCATAGAAGGGGAATATACGGCGTGATCCGCTTCACTACCCGCCGAGTGGTCGCGTGGGTCCGGCGGGGTATCGACCGGGGCGCCGCGGTACGCCAGCCGGAACGGAACCTGCCCTTGGGAACGGCATCTCATTCGACCTGGAGCATCCCATGGGTGGCAAGGCCAGCAACTTCATGCAGAGCGACCGCCCGGAGTCCGGCGGTGCCGACAAGGACATGAATCGCGAGAAGTCCGGTCTTCTCGAGCGGGACAAGGAGCGCTTTGCCTCCGAGCAGCAGCAGCGCGACGAGGAGGCTCGGCAGGAGGGAGACAGGCAGAAGAAGTAGGTCTGCAGGTGAGCAGGTGCGGCGAGCTGGGAGAAGGGTGATCGGCAGTGCCGATCACCCCTTGGCGGTTTCCAGCCGACCCTCCCACCTACTCCCCTGCCCACCTGCCTTCGGTAAAGTGCCCCGTATGCCGGAACGTCTGCGTGAAGGAGACCGGGACATCGTCCGCGACGGGCTCGATGTCGCTCAGGCGTGACACATCAATGCTCACCGTACCGTCGGCGGCAACGGGATTGTAGATGTTCCGGAACCGTGCACCGAACACGATTTCCTGCGGCTTGTAGCTGGAGCGCGCGTGCACGGTCTGTGAAAAGGTCTCGTCCACGCCGCTCAGCAGGATCGAGAACTCGGCGTCTGTCTGCTCCAGGTCATCGCGCGTCCAACCGTACAGCGGGCTCGTCGCGTCGATCGGGTGCACCACGGTCCAGCTCAGCGGGAAGAAGACGACGCGCGTGCGCTCGAGACGCAGCTGGTCGTAGCGCCGCACGCTTCCGTCGAGCCGGCTGAACAGCACCTTGGCTTCCAACTCCATCAGCTGGTTGCTCCGCGCGTTGGTGATGCGGAACATGAACGCGGAGTTCCCCAGGTACGGCGCGATGACGGCCACCTCGCTGAACAGCAATCGCGCCGTCGGGCGCGAGAAGCGCGCGAAGACGAGACCCGTAAGCAGGGCGACGAACAGGAGCCCGAGCACCGCCTCGAGCGCCACCAGCGAGTTCGCGAGCGCGCCCACCGGGTAGACGTTCCCGTAGCCGATGGTGGCGAAGGTGTCGACGCTGAAGAAGAACGCGCGCAGGAACCGACCGCCCATCTGCGCCGAGTCCAGGCCGGCGAGCGAGCGCGCCCCGCACGCCAGGTATGCCGCAGCGAACAGCGCGTTGATTGCCGCGTACACGCCGATCACACTGGCCAGGAAGCGGGGCCACGTCATCGTGAGCAGCGCGTGGTAGCCGTTCACGTACGTGAAGCGCGGGAAGCCCGTGCGTCGCGCCGTGAAGCTGCCGTCACGGCGGAGGAGCCGCTGCTGGCGGGCGCCACCCACGACGCTGCCGAAGCCGAGATCCTTCGGCTCCTCGTAGGGGCGTGGTGCCGGCGGCACGGTCACGGTCGCTGCGTCGGGGTTGTCGCGCTCGCTCACGCGTGAGAAGCTATGCGGCGCCCGGTTTGCGTCAAAGTCGATGCAGCACACCGGCCATCACCTTCAGCGAACCCTCGTGCCCGCTCGTACCAGCCAGCCACTTCCCGCGCCCGACCTTGCACCGGCGCATGATCCCGGGTTCATCGCAGCCGGGGCGCGGGCGGAAGAGGCACTCGCCGCCACGCCTGCCGATAAGGTCGGTGAGCCGATCCGGATCGCCGGCGGCCACGAGATCCGTGTCGGGACCGCTTCATGGACCGACCCCACGATGGTGCGCGGCAACGTGTTCTACCCGCGCGGCATCTCGTCCGCCGCCGACCGGCTGCGCTACTACGCCGAGCAGTTTCCCGTCGTCGAGGTGGACTCCAGCTACTACTCGCTCCCCGAGCGCGCCACGGCGCGGCTCTGGGCCGAGCGCACGCCGCCGGGGTTCACCTTCCACTTGAAGGCGCACGCCCTCATGACCGGCCAGCCGACGGAAGTCGCGCGGCTGCCGGAGGGGCTGATCGACGAGTTGCCAACCGAGCTCGCCGAGAAGCAGCGCATCTATGCCAAGGACTTACCGCTCGAGCTCTACGACGCGGTGTGGGACCACTTCATCGACGCGCTCGAACCGCTCCGCGAGCAGGGCAAGCTGGGCGGGATTCTCCTGCAGTATCCGCGCTGGTTCCTGCCAACGCCGGCGAACAAGGACCTGCTCGCCGAATCTGCAGCGCGCCTCGCGGGCATTCCCGCCACGGTGGAGCTCCGCAATCATCTCTGGTTCAACACGCCAACATCCACCGGCTGGACGCTCGACATGCTGCGGGACCTCGGCCTCACCCACGTCATCGTGGATGGCCCGCAGGGGCTCGACAGCAGCGTACCACTCGTGCCGGCCGTGACGACGCCGGAGCTCTCGATGGTTCGGCTGCACGGTCGGCGCGCCGCGACGTGGGAAACGGCGAAGGTCCCGACGGTCGAGCGCTATCGCTACCTGTATTCCCCCGACGAGCTGGCGCCCATCGTCCCGCTCGTGGAGTCCGCCGCCGCCGAGGCGACGCGCACCATCGTGTTCTTCAACAACTGTTACGGGAACTACGGCGCGACGAACGCGCGGGAGATGGTGGCGATGATCACCCGGTAGGTGGGTAGGTGGGTAGGTGGGTAAGTGGGTAGGTGGGTAGGTGGGAAGAAGACACTGAAGGGATCGGCTATGCCGCATCACCCCTTTCCGCCTACCATCCACATGCTCACCTCGCCACCTGCCTCCTGTTCGCCATCCAGTACACCACGCCTCCGATCCCCACGAAGGCCAGCGCACCGCCGACGACCTTCAGCTCGAACAACATAGGCCGCGCGTCGTCGGAAGGCGGGATCATGGCGACGATCATCGCGAACAGCGTCACGAGCAGACCGCTGAGCCCCACTGCCCACGCCCCCGCGCTGCCGCCGGGCACGCGTACGGTTTCCGGCGGTACTTCCGTGCGGCGGTGCAGCAGGAAGGAGATGAACAGGTAGCAGTAGGGGATGAAGTAGATCAGCAGCTGCGTGTCGAGCAGGATGAGGTACGCCTTCTCCACCGTCGTCCCCTTCCCGAGCACGCTGATGAGCAGGAAGATGGTCGCAAGCGATGCCTGGACGAGGATCGCGACGTACGGGGTCTTCCACTTCGGGTGCACGCGGCCGAACGCGGGCGGGAAGTACTTGTCGAGGCCGATGGCGAATGCCACGCGCGCGGGCCCGGTAAGCCACGCGCCGACGCCTCCGATGTTCCCCACCGTGTACGCCGCTGCCGCGAGCGGGGCGAGCCACCACAAGCCGGGATTGAGCTGCCGCGCACCGGCGTCCGTCGCCTGCAGGAACCCGGAGACGATGTTGATGTCACCGGTGGGCACGAGCCACAGCAACGCGCCCGTGCCGAGGATGTAGACGAGAGCGATCAGTGGCGCGGCGATGAGGATGGCGCGCGGCAGGGTGCGTCGCGGGTCGCGCACCTCGCCGCCCATCGCGCTCGACAGTTCCAGGCCCGCGAAGGCGAATGCGATCGACGCCCACAGGTTGAGCTCCCCGAAGTTGCCGAGATCGGGCACGACGTTGCGCGGCGAGATCGGGTTCGCCGACGCATGGTGTCCCGCGATCACCAGCCCGCCGAGCACGATCAAGATGAGGCCGGGAATGTACGTCCCGATCCCGCCGGCGTTCTGCAACCACTTCCCCGTCCCCACGCCGACGATGTTCATCAGCACGGCCAACCACAGGCACACGAGCGTCGCCGTCAGCACGTACGTCCAGTTGCTCGCGAGCGCGCTGTCCCCTTTCCCCACCACGTACGTCGCGATCACCGCCGTGGAGATGAGCAGGTTCGGGTAGTACAGCACATTGTTGATCCAGTAGCACCACCCGCACACGTAGCCGTGCTTTTCGCCGAGCGCGCGCTTGGTCCACTGGTAGATGCCGCCCTCCTGCGGAAAGCGCGACGACAGCTCCGTGACCACGAGCCCCTGCGGCACGAAGAAGAACACCGCCGCCAGCACCCAGAGCGCCAGCGCACTCGGCCCCGACTTGGCCGCCGTGGCGAGCCACCGCAACCCGACCACGGCCACGAGATTGAACAGCACGAGGTCGCGCAGGCCGAGCGCGCGATCGAGCGTCGTGACGGAGTCGTTCGCGTCGTCGCGTACCGCGGTGTCGGACATTCGTCGTCGGTTAGAGGCGGAACAGGTAGCTGGCCTTCACGAACAGCGCGTCGTCGGTGCGGCCGTAGCCCCGGAAGCCGAAGCTCGATGGAAAGTCGAACGGCTCCGCCGTTGCCCGGCGATCGGCGTAGCCCGCGCCGTAGCCGACGAACACCACCGTTCCGGGGCCCGGTTGATAGGCGAACAGGAAGTCGCCACGGAAGAAGCTCTGCTGGCACGCCACCGTGACCTGGTACGCGTAGCCGGCGCACCGGTCGTAGGTGATGATCGGGCGCCGTGTGGTAGTCTCGTCGCGCAGCGCATCGCGGTACGACGTCTGGTATTCGCCGACGAGCCGCACGAACAGCGGGCGCGCGAGCTGGTACTCCACCTTGAGGCGCGGGATGCGGTTGTTGCCGACGATGCTCCCGTCGCTCCGGCGGTTGAAGCTCTGCAGGTTGTACGTCGCGTTCACGCGAAGCTTGTCGGTCGGCCGGTACGTCAGTCCGTACGTCGCGATGATGATGTTCGACGAGGCCCACTCGTAGAAGTTCTCGTCGTGGCCCCAGAGGTAGAACGCGCTGAAGGACAGCCGCTGGCCTGCGGGCGTGTTGATGGAGAAGAAGGCCTCGCTGTTCGGGATTCGTGGCCGTCCGACGAACGGCAGCGTATCGCCGGCCGCGCCGAGGAGGCGGTAGCTGCCGTAGAGCGCCGGGTCGAAGCCGAAGCTCTCGACGAAGTAGCCGACGCCCGCGTTCCAGCCGCCGCGAATGGTGCTGTTGAGCGTGAAGTGCAGCTTCTTCTCGATCGCGTCGTCCTGGTGCACGAAGCTCTGGTAGCGCCACGTGCCGAGATAGGACGGATTGAACGTGACCGCCTCGAACAGTGCGCCGCGCGCGCCGAACCATGTGTAGCGCTGGTCCACCGTGCCGTTCACCACGCCGCCGCGCTGGATGAAGCCGTTGGCGGCGCGGAAATCCTCGTGCACGCCGTCGAGCGCATAGCTGAACGCCACGTGATTCCCGTTGCGATTCACCCCGGCGTGCCAGAGCGGCGCATCCAGGCGGCGGCCGTCGGCCTGGCGCGTGAAGCTCTGCGCGTACTGGCCTTGCACGCTGTACGCGCCGCCGAAGAGATACGTGCCGTCCACGTCGGCGACGCGATTCCAGGACTCCCCGTTCGCACGATCGGTGTAGGTGAAGCCCAGCTTGGATGAGGCTCCCACGTCGCGCTGCACCCGCAGCAGGTTGAGCAGGGGATGGTCGCCGACTGACGTCGAATCCGTCCCCTGGTCGACGGCGCTCAGGAAGGCGACGCTCGTTCCCGACAGCTTGCCGGTCAGCTTGGCCGCCCCGACGGGCTGCACCACGCGGCGCGTGTAGATCAGGTTGTGCGGCGTGGCGAACTGCTCGACCCCATCGAGGAAGAACGGCCGCTTCTCGGCAAAGAACAGCGCCTGGCGCGGGTCGAAGCTGAGCTGGCCGGCGTCGGATTCGATCTGCGAGAAATCCGGATTCACCGTCCCGTTGAGCGTGAGGTTGCTCGACAGGCCCCAGCGCACGTTCGCGCCCAGTGACGGCCGCTCCGAGCGGTACCCCCACCCGCCGATCGCTGGTGTCGGGTTCGGCGCGCCGCTGGTGCGCTGCGTCAGCTCGGGGTTCACGTCGAGGACGAGTCCGCGCCGCAGGTCGGTGAGCCCTTCCAGCGATCCCGACTGACCGAGGAAGGTGAGGCCGGCGCGACGCGCCGGCGCCCAGCTATCCTCGTGTCCCGAGTGCTGGACTTCGCGCACGACGTTGATCCGCCACGTCTGCACGTCCGTCGACTGGTAGCGGAGACTCTTGAACGGGATCCGTACCTCGACCACGTAGCCGTCGGGTGTCAGGCCGCCCTTCGACTGGTACACGTAGTCCGTGCTGAGGTCCGCCGGATCGCGCGCCAGCGTGCCGCCACCGAATCCGGTCGTGCGGCTCTGGTTGGATTCCGTGATCGTGCCGTCGGACTGCACGCCGAACGGATTGACGGCGAACACCATCGCCTGCCGTCCGTCGTTGAACGTGCCGAGCAGGATCTGCACGTTGTCGTCGGCGTCGATCTTGTCGCGGTCAGCCAACGTGGCGCGCGGCGCGCCGTGCGCCTCGAAGGCCCGAATCCCGAAGTGGATCGCCGTCGCCGAGTACCATACCAGCACCTCGGTAGAATCCTGCGCCGGCACGCCGTCCTGGGGGGAGAACTGCGAGAATCCGGTGAGCAGCGCCGCCTGTCGCCATTGCGGCTCGTCGAGCTTGCCGTCCACGACGCTCCCCTGTTCGTCGAGCCGCGGCGGCTTCACGCGCAGCTCGTTGGCGCGACCGTTGTAGGTGGCACCCGAAGGAGTTTGCGGGGCACGCACTGCGGCCGTGGCGCGCGACGACGTCGGGTGGGAGAGGCCGCCGAGGAGGGCGGCGAGCAGCAGGAGGGATGGCATGGGCGGCCACAATGTAAGGCCGCCCACCCGCTCTACGCGATGGTC
>DASTGQ010000075.1:0-5728 GCA_035718985.1 Gemmatimonadaceae bacterium | reverse complement strand
GCCGGCGGAGGTGGACCTGCTGGTGGGCGATGCGTCGAAGGCGCGCGACGTGCTGGGATGGGAGCCGACGGTGCGCTTCCGCCAGCTCGTGGAGATGATGGTCGAGGCCGATCTCGCTCGGCACGCCGCGCGCCGGTGATCACTCGCGCGCTGGTGACTGGCGGCAACGGGTTCGTGGCGCAGTGGGCGATACGGGCCATGCTGGAGCGCGGCTGGGCGGTGACCGCGGCCGGGATCGGGGATTTGCCGGCGACATCGGTGCTTACGGGCGAGGAGCGGCGCGCGGTGGAGTGGCGCACGATCGACATCACGAGGCAGGACGAGGTCGCTTCCATGGTGGACGACGCCCGAAGCGACGTCGTGCTGCATCTCGCCGCGGTGAGTCACGTTCCGGACGCGTTGCGGGATCCCGGACGGGCCTACGAGGTGAACACGGTCGGCACCGTGCGGCTGCTGGCGGAAGTGCGTCGGCATCGACACGCGGGCACGGGCGACCCGGTGGTCCTGATCGTCGGCTCCGCCGAGCAGTACGGCCGGCACGAGCTCAACGAGATGCCGCTCCACGAGGACGTCGAGCAGCGCCCCCTCACGCTGTATGCGGCCTCGAAGGCGGCGCAGGAGGTTGCGGCGCTGCAGGCGTTCCGGAGCGACGGGGTGCGGGTGGTCTGTACCCGCAGCTTCAATCATTCCGGAGTCGGGCACGATGCCCGCTTCCTGCTGCCGTCTCTCGTGGCGCGCGCGCTGGCGCTTCCGCCTCGCGGCGCGGCGCTGTCGATCGGCAATGGAGACACGGTACGCGACTTCCTCCACGTGCGTGACGTCGTGGAGGCGTACCTCGCCCTGATCCAGCGCGGCGCGGCCGGCGAGGCGTACAACGTGAGCAGCGGTGAAGGGGTCAGCGTGCGCGCGCTCGCGCTGGCCGTCTTGCGTCGAGTCGGTGTGACTGCCGACGTTACTACGGATCCGGCGCTGTCGAGGCCAGTGGACGTCCCCGTGCTGGTTGGCAACAACGCCAAGCTTCGTCACGCCACCGGGTGGATACCCGCCCGGACGCGTGACGACATCATCGATGACCTGATTCATGCCGCGACGCGCTGACATCCATCGTATTCTCGTCATTGGCTCCGGCCCGATCGTCATCGGGCAGGCCGCCGAGTTCGACTACTCCGGCACGCAGGCGACGAAGGCGCTCCGCGAGGAGGGGTACGAGGTCATCCTCGTCAACTCCAATCCGGCGACGATCATGACCGATCCGGAGATCGCCGACCGCACGTACATCGAGCCGGTGACGCCGGAGTACGTGGAGCTCATCATCGAGCGGGAGAAGCCGGATGCGCTGCTGCCGACGATGGGCGGGCAGACGGCGCTCAACGTGGCGATGGTGCTGGCCGGCAACGGCGTGCTGGAGAAGCACGGAGTGGAGCTCATCGGCGCGAACGCGCGCGCGATCGCGCTGGCGGAAGACCGGAAGCTGTTCGGCGAGGCGATGGAGCGAATCGGCCTCGGCGTCGCGAAGGGGGGCATTGCCAACACCTTCGACGAGGCGGTGGCCTTGTTGGACATGACGAGCTTTCCCGCGATCATCCGGCCCTCGTTCACGCTGGGCGGGACGGGTGGCGGCATCGCCTACAACCGTGAGGAGTTCGAGGATATCGTGCGCCGCGGGCTCTCCGAGTCACCGACGAGCCAGATCCTCGTCGAGCGCTCGCTCATCGGATGGAAGGAGTACGAGCTGGAAGTGATGCGGGACCCGTATGACAACGTGGTGATCGTCTGCTCGATCGAGAACCTCGATCCGATGGGCGTCCACACGGGCGACTCGATCACCGTTGCGCCGGCGATGACGCTCACCGATCGCGAGTACCAGACCATGCGCGACGCGGCGGTGGATATCATCCGCGAGGTGGGCGTGGATGCCGGAGGGTGCAACATCCAGTTCGCGGTGAATCCCGCCGACGGCGAGATGATCGTGATCGAGATGAACCCGCGCGTCTCGCGCTCGTCGGCACTCGCAAGCAAGGCAACGGGGTTCCCGATCGCGCGGATCGGCGCCAAGCTCGCCGTGGGCTACCGGCTCGACGAGATCCCGAATGACATCACGAGGACGACGCCGGCATCGTTCGAGCCCGTGCTCGATTACGTCGTCGTGAAGGCGCCACGGTTCGCGTTCGAGAAGTTCCCGACGGCAAGTCCGCAGCTCACGACGCAGATGAAGAGCGTCGGGGAAGCGATGTCCATCGGTCGCACGTTCAAGGAGGCGTTCCAGAAGTCGATGCGGGCGCTCGAGGTCGGACGCCCGGGCTGGACCGTTGGCGCGCGGCTGGCTGACGATCGCCTGGTGGACGAGTCGGCCGAAGCGCTGCGTGGGGCGCTGCGCCAGCCGACGCCGGAGCGGATCTTCCAGGTGAAGCGCGGCTTCCTGCTCGGCATGGATGTCTCCGAGCTCCACGAGCTCACCGGCATCGATCCGTGGTTCCTGGCGCAGATGCGCGAGCTGGTGGAGGCGGAGCGGTGGTACGCGGCGCTGTCGGCCGTCGGCGCCACCGAGATTCGCCGGATGAAGCGACTGGGCTTCTCCGACCGGCAGCTTGCGGACCTGCGCGGTGAGTCGGAGAAGGACGTGCGCGAACGGCGCTGGTCGCTCGGCGTCCGACCTGCCTACAAGATGGTGGACACCTGCGCCGGCGAGTTCCCGTCGGCCACCCCGTATCTCTACGGGAGCTACGACGAGGAGAGCGAAGCGCCACCGAGCGGGCGCAAGTCCGTCGTGATCCTCGGCAGCGGACCCAATCGCATCGGCCAGGGGGTGGAGTTCGACTACTGCTGCGTGCGCGCCGTGATGGCGCTGCGCGAGCAGGGGTACGAGACGATCATGATCAACTCGAACCCGGAGACGGTGTCCACCGACTTCGACACGTCGGACAAGCTGTATTTCGAGCCGCTCACGCTCGAAGACGTGCTCGAGGTGGTGCAGCGCGAGCAGCCGCTCGGGGTGATCGTGCAGCTCGGTGGCCAGACGCCGCTCAAGCTGGCGCGGGGGCTGGAGGCGGCCGGCGTCGCCATTCTCGGGACGTCGCCGGACGACATCGATGCGGCGGAGGATCGTCGTCGCTTCGAGGCGATCGCGCGCGAGGTCGGGCTCACCCAGCCCCCCAATGGTACGGCGACCAGCGTTGCCGAAGCACTGGAAGCGGCCGAGCGGATCGGCTATCCGGTGCTGGTCAGGCCCAGCTACGTGCTCGGCGGTCGCGCGATGCAGATCGTGTACGACGCCGCGTCGCTGCAGGACTACTTCGCCACTGCGGCGCGCGTCTCGGAGGAGCGGCCCGTGCTCATCGACCGATTCCTCGAGGACGCCTTCGAGGTTGACGTCGATGCCTTGTCCGACGGCACGCGGGTCGTCATCGGCGGCATCATGCAGCACATCGAGGACGCGGGCATCCACTCCGGGGATTCGGCGTGCGTGCTGCCGCCGTATCTGATCGGCGAGCCGGACATGCAGACGATGCGCGAGCAGACGGCCGCGATGGCGCGCGCGTTCAACGTCGTCGGGTTGATCAACGTGCAGTTCGCCATCAAGAACGGCGTGGTGTACGTGCTCGAAGTGAATCCCCGTGCCAGCCGAACGATCCCCTTCGTTTCCAAGGCCATCGGGGTCCCGCTGGCGTCGCACGCGGCGCGCCTGATGTGTGGCGAGACGCTCGAAGCGATCGGCTTCACGGAGGAGATCGTGCCGCCCTTCGTCTCGGTGAAGGAGGCGGTGTTCCCCTTCAACAAGTTCGCCGGCACCGATCCGGTGCTCGGGCCGGAGATGCGGTCCACCGGTGAAGTGATGGGAATCTCCGACTCCTTCGGCAGTGCCTTCGCGCGCGCGCAGCTCGCGGCGGGCAATGGCCTCCCGCTTCAGGGGAGCATCCTCGTGACGGTGAACGACTCCGACAAGCCGAACGTGACGCCGATCGCGCGCCGCTTCCACGAGATGGGCTTCACGTTGTACGCGACGAGCGGCACGGCGAAGTATCTGCGAGCGCGCGGCATCCCGGTGAGCCGCGTGTTCAAGGTGCACGAGGGTCGCCCCAACTGCCTCGACATGATCGTCAACGGGGACGTGCAGCTGCTCGTGAACACCCCACTCGGCAAGCATGCACAGTGGGACGACTACACGTTGCGCCAGGCGGCGATCCGCAACCGGATCGCCTACACCACGACGCTGTCTGCCGCGAGCGCGGCGTCCGATGCCATCCTCTCCTTGCGGTCGCGGCCGGCGTCGGTGCGCTCGCTGCAGGAATGGCAGCAGGACATCTATGCCGGCTCGGAGACCGACGCGTGACCATTCATCCGGATGCCTTCGTTCATGAATCCGCGTACGTGGATGATGGGGCGGCGATCGGGGCAGGGACGAAAGTGTGGCACTTCTGCCACGTGCTGGGCGGCGCGGTGATCGGAGAGCGCTGCTCACTGGGGCAGAACGTGGTGGTGATGAACGGCACGCGCATCGGCGACAACGTGAAGATCCAGAACAACGACTCCGTCTACGAAGGTGTCGAGCTGGAGGACGACGAGTTCTGCGGCCCGTCGATGGTGTTCACCAACGTGATCAACCCGCGGAGCCACGTCTCGCGGAAGAACGAATACCGTCGCACGCTCGTCAGGAGGGGGGCGTCCATCGGCGCCAACGCGACCGTCGTGTGCGGATCCACTCTCGGCGAGTACGCGTTCATTGGCGCCGGCGCGGTGGTGGCGAAGGACGTGCCGGCCTATGCGCTCATGGTGGGCGTACCGGCGCGTCGCATCGGCTGGATGTGCCAGTGCGGCGAGCGGCTGCCCGATGGCGGCACGGCTACCTGCGCCGCGTGTGGTGCGTCGTATCGCGCCGTGGGCGAGCAGATCGAGCAGCTCACCGGACCAAATCTCGGAACTTCGGAGCAACGGAAATGACAGGAGTCGCCAGGCCGGTCGCCGGCGAGGTGCGCGTCGCGCTGCTGGGCTGCGGGCGGATCAGCAAGAACCATCTGGAGGCCATCGAGCGAGTCGAGGGCATTCGCCTCGTCGCGGCGGCCGACACGGACATCGACCGTGCTCGCGCTGTGGGCGAGGCGCACGGCGTCCCGGCATTCGGCTCGCTCGAGGAGATGCTCGCCGCCGTGCCGTCGGATCTCGTCTCCATCTGCACGCCGTCGGGCCTGCACCCGCAGCACGGCATCATCGCGGCCCAGGCCGGCCGGAACGTGCTCACCGAGAAACCAATGGGGATCTCGCTTGCGGCCGCCGACGACCTGGTCCAGGCCTGCGACGCCGCCGGCGTGAAGCTCTTCGTCGTCAAGCAGAACCGCCTCAACCCGTCGATCCAGCTCCTGAAGCGCGCAGTGGACAAGGGCCGGTTCGGCCGGCTGTACATGGCCAACGTCACGGTGCGATGGACCCGCCCGCAGGCCTACTACGATGCCGAGCCGTGGCGGGGTACCTGGGAGTTCGACGGTGGGGCATTCATGAACCAGGCGAGCCACTACGTGGACCTGATGCAGTGGCTCATGGGACCGGCCGAGAGCGTGATGGCGAAGACCGCGACCCAGGCCCGCCGGATCGAGGCCGAGGACTCCGGAGTGGCGGTCGTCAAGTTCCGCTCCGGTGCCCTGGGCGTCATGGAGGTCAGCGTGCTTGCCTATCCGAAGAACCTCGAGGGATCGATCACCCTGCTCGGCGAGACCGGCTCGGTGAAGATCGGCGG
>DASTGQ010000074.1:0-6003 GCA_035718985.1 Gemmatimonadaceae bacterium | reverse complement strand
GGGCGGCGCGCGGGGGCGCGCCTTTCAGGCACGGCGTCGGGATGGGGCGTTCAGCCGGATGGGTGTGCCGTTCCCAGAGAGGCGGCGCGCAGCGCCGCCGCCCTGAGAGCATAGGCCCGAGCGCAGCGACGGGCCAAGCGCCCGGAAAGGGCGGCGTTCCACGCCGCCCGCCCCGACTAGCTGTCAGTGCGTTCCACGCGGCGCGCCCCGACTAGATGTGTCAGTCCAGCTTCAGCCCCGCCACGATCTTCGCCAGCCGATCCGCGGCGGCGACGAGCACGTTGGCGGCCGCCGCGATCTCCTGGGTGCTCGCGCTCTGTTCCTGGCTCGACGCGGCCACCTGCTGCATCGCGGCGGCGAACGATTCCGTGCCGAGCGACAGCGATTCGAGTCGCTCGGTCATCTCGAGCACGAGGCGGCTCGTCGCGGCGGACGTCTCCTGCACCGCGGTGGTCCAGCTCTCCGCGCCCGTGACGGCGCGCTCGATCTCGGCGAAGCTCTCCGAGGCGCGCACGGTGGTGGCACGCACCGTTTCCGCCGTCGTCACGGCGCGGCCGGTTGACTCGCGCGACTGCTCGATCCCGCTCAGCACTCCGTTCACGATCTCCTCGGTGCGTTCGGCCGCCTCGGAGGACATCGAGGCCAGGCGTCGCACCTCGCTCGCGACGACGGCGAAGCCCTCACCGTGCTCGCCGGCACGGGCCGCTTCCATGGCGGCGTTGAGGGCGAGCAGCTTGGACTGGCGCGCGAGCTTGCGCACGAGCGTCACGAACGAGCGGATCTCCTGCGACGCGTCACCGAGTGCTTCCACGGCGGTGGCGCTGGCCTGCACGTCCTGACCGAGCATCTCCAGTGCGGTGGTGCTCGCGTCGAGACCGGCGCGGTTCTCCAGCGCGAGGGTGCGCAGCGTGCCGTTGCGCTCCACGCCCTCGCGCGCGCCGGCGCACAGCGCGTCCGACAGTGTACGCAGTTCGCCGGCCGACTTCGCGAGGGCGGCAATGGTGCCGGCCATCCCTGCGGACTGCGCCGAAAGGTCGCTCGCCGTGTGCGCGATCTGTCCCGCGGCGGCGGCCATCTGCTCCGAGCTGGCGGTGATGTCGTGCGACATGGCCGTCGTCTCGTGCGCCGAGCCGGCGATGGCGCCGGCGAGCCGTCGCAGCTCGACGATCATCGCGCCGACGGCGCGGGCGAGGCGGCCCATCTCGTCGTCGGCGGCGACATGGCGTGGGCGCACGGTGAAATCACCCGCCGCCACGGCTTCCGCGGCCTCGGCCAGGTCGGTCGCCGGACGCGAGATGCGACGCGCGAGGAAGTAGTGCAGCACCGCCAGCACCGCCGCGAGCAGCAGCACGAGCACTCCGACGCCGATGGCGATGCCGACGCGAGCGTCGCGGAGTCCGCCCTCGTGATTGACGACCGCGGTGAACGCCGCATCGGCGCCCCAGGCGAGGAGGAGGATGCCCACGCTGCCGACGAGCGCCACCATCGAGAGGAGGCGCCGGTGGAGCGAGGCCTGTCGGCGATGCGGCGCGATGGCCTGGGGCGCGGGAGCGGCGTCCCTCGGGGCCACCGGGGAGTCGGCGACGGAGGCGCCGAAGTGGGCCGGCAGCGGGAGCGACGGAGACGTCATGACGTAAGGAAAGAGCAAGGACCCACATCCGGCGTGGTCAGGCGCATCGCGCTTCGGCGCGCGTGCTTGAATGCCCCCCTCGCCAGACTAAATTGCGATGACAGAACCACTTCCGTTCGGGTGAGCCGGCGCCGGTACCCCGTCCGGCCACTCGAGCGCCGACCGACCGACCTGATGACACGACCTGCAGTACCCCCGCAGCAGCCCGCCAGCGACGAGCCAGCCGGCTACGATCCCGCCACCGTCGAGCGGAAGTGGCAGGCCTACTGGCAGGCGCACGGCAGCAACGTCGCCGACCTCGAGCGTGGCCAGCGACCGTTCTACGCCCTGATGATGTTCCCGTATCCCAGCGCCGAGGGCCTCCACGTGGGCAACCTCTTCGCGTTCACGGGGAACGACATCTATGGACGATTCCAGCGGCTGCAGGGGCACACCGTCTTCGAGCCGCTCGGCTACGACGCGTTCGGAATCCACTCGGAGAACTTCGCGATCAAGGTCGGCATCCACCCGGCCGAGCTGATCCCGCGCAACATCGACAACTTCCGCCGGCAGCTGAAGCGCGCCGGTCTCATGGTGGACTGGAGCCACGAGCTCTCCACCACGGACCCGGGCTACTACAAGTGGACGCAGTGGGTCTTCCTGCAGCTCTACAAGCAGGGGCTCGCCTACAAGAAGAAGGGCGCCGTGAACTGGTGTCCCTTCGACAAGACGGTGCTCGCCAACGAGCAGGTCATCGCCGGCGCGTGCGAGCGGTGCGGCACGTTGGTGGAGCAGCGCTTCCTCGAGCAGTGGTTCTTCCGCATCACCGACTACGCGGGGCGACTGCTCGCCAACCTCGACCATCTCGACTGGTCGGAGAGCACGAAGACGGCGCAGCGGAACTGGATCGGCAAGTCCGTCGGCGCGGAGATCAGCTTCCCCGTGGTGGACATGACGGTGTACGGCGCCTCGACCGCGACGAGCGGCAATGGCGATGCGCCCGTCGCTCCGCCCTCCGTGCGCGTGTTCACCACGCGGCCGGACACGATCTTCGGCGCGACGTACCTCGTGCTCGCGCCGGAGCACCCGCTCGTGGATGCGATCACCCACGACGACCATCGTGTCGAGGTGCGTGACTACGTCGCGCGTTCGGCGAAGCAGGATCTCGTGACGCGGAAGACGTCGAAGGAAAAGACGGGCGTGTTCACCGGCGCGTACGCCACGAACCCGGCCACCAGTCGGCCGATCCCGATCTGGATCGCCGACTACGTGCTGATGGAATACGGCACGGGCGCGATCATGGCCGTGCCGGGGCACGATGAGCGCGACCACGAGTTCGCGCGCGAGTACGACCTGCCGATCGTCGCCGTGGTAGCGCCGGAAGGAGACGCGGACGCCGTGAACGTGACGGGCGCGGCGTACACGGACACGGACGGCGGCCGGCTGGTGAACTCGCAGCAGTTCGACGGCATGACGGTGGCCGAGGGGTGCGCAGCGGTCGTCGCCGAGCTCGCGGCCAGGCACGCGGCCAAGCCCGTGGTGAACTATCGGCTGCACGACTGGTGCATCTCGCGCCAGCGCTACTGGGGCCCGCCGATTCCCATCGTCTACTGTGACGACTGCGGTGCGGTGCCGGTGCCGGAGTCGGAGCTGCCCGTGCTGCTCCCGCAGATCGACGACTTCCGACCCGACGATTCGGGCGTCAGTCCCCTCGCCCGCCACGAGGAGTGGTACCACACGGCGTGCCCCCAGTGCGGCAAGCGCGCGCGGCGTGAGACGGACGTGAGCGACACGTTCCTCGACAGCGCGTGGTACTTCCTGCGCTATCCCAGCACCGATTTCGACGACGTACCGTTCGACCAGGCGCTGACGAAGAAGTGGCTGCCCGTGACGAGCTACATCGGCGGCAACGAGCACGCCGTGCTGCACCTGCTGTACTCGCGCTTCGTGACGATGGTCCTCAAGGACGCCGGCCACATCGACTTCGACGAGCCGTTCACGCGCTTCCGGGCGCACGGGATGATCGTGCGCGAGGGCGCGAAGATGTCGAAGAGCCGCGGCAACGTGGTGAATCCGGACCAGTACATCGAGGAGTGGGGCGCGGATGCCTTCCGCACCTACCTGATGTTCCTCGGCCCCTTCGAGGAAGGCGGCGACTTCCGCGACAAGGGCATCTCGGGGGTGAAGCGCTTCCTCGACCGCCTCTGGCGCTCGGTGCAGGACGCCGACCGCTCGGCGCCGGCGGATCCCGACGTTCGGCGCAAGCTGCACCAGACCATTCGCAAGGTCGGCGAGGACATCCCGAAGCTGAGCTACAACACCGCCATCGCGGCGATGATGGAGTACATGAACGCGATGCGTGCCGGCGAGCGCACGCCGCGGCTGGAGGAAGTGAAGCCGCTCGTGCAGCTCGTGAGCCCGTTCGCGCCGCACATCGCGGAGGAGCTCTGGTCCATGCTGGGCGAGACGAAGAGCGTGTTCGACTCCGGCTGGCCGGCCTACGACGCGTCGCTGGTGGAGGACGAGCGCATCACGATGGCGGTGCAGGTGAACGGCAAGACGCGCGGTACCGTGCAGGTCTCCAGGACGGCGACGCAGGACGAGGTGATGGCCGCCGTGATGGCGGATGCGGGGCTCGCGAAGTTCATCACGGGAACACCGAAGCGCGTGGTGTTCGTGCCGGGACGGCTGGTGAACATCATCGTGTGAAGTGGCGGCCGGATCTGGTGGTGAGACGTGAAGCGTGAGACGTGAATCGTGACGGCGAAGGGCACACTGGAATAGATCCGGTGTGCCCTTCGCTCTTACGTCTCACGTTTCACGCTTCACGTCTCACGACTGGATGCCGACGTGATCCCTCAGAATCGAATTCCCACCGTCAGCGGCAGCGTGATGATCGGGCGGCGGTCGGCGAACATCACGTGCAGGCGAGCCTCGCCCGTGGCGGAAAAGCCGGTGAGCGGGATCTCGACGCCCGTGCCGACGTTGACGCCCGGGCGAGTGCCGGCGTCGGTGGCATTGTAGATCGCGATGCCGCCCGTGAGGAAGGTGTTCGTCGGCGTGCTCTGCATCCGGTACACGATCGTCGCGCCGAGCGAGGTGAGGTTCACGTCACGCGCGGCGTGTCCCTGCTTGGCGTTGAAGCGCTGGTAGAGCAGCTCGCCACGCAGCGCGTACGGCTGCCCGGTGACGCCGTACTCCACGAGGCCGCCCAGCGTGTAGCCGGCGGCGTGGTCGTCGGCGAGCGCTCCGATGGGAATGGCGATGCCGGCCGTGCCACCGAAGATGGGCGTGTACATGTTGCCGATCGGCGGCGTGGCGCCGGGGCCCGAGGTCTGGGCGGAGGCAACGCCGGCGAAGGAGACGCCGAGCGCGAGTACGAGGGTTCCGAGCCGAAGTGACATGGTGCGAGGACTGGTGTGAGCGATTGTGGGGGCGGGGCGATTACAGCAGATGCCCGACCCATTCACCGACGAAGTACCCCACTGCCGCGACGCCGAGCCCGACGACGAACATGTCGAGGCCGGACCGGAAGACGCCGCGGCCGGTGAAGACGGAGCGCGCGGCGCCGACGAGCCAGTGGGAGAGCATCGCGATGACGAAGGCAACGACGACCGCGGTGCGCCCTTCGAAGATAAAGAAGGGAAGCACCGGAATGAGCGCTCCGACTGCCGTCGCCAGGCCGGTGATCCACCCCTCGCGCAGCGGCGACGTGGCCGCCTCGCTGATGCCGAGCTCTTCCTGCACCTGCTCGGCGAGCATCTTCTCCGGATCGGCCATGACCTGCGTCGCGATGCGGTGCGCCGAGTCGCGATCCATTCCCTTGGCCTCGTAGATCAGCGCGAGCTCGTCGCGCTCGATCTCCGGCATGAGCGCGATCTCGTCGCGCTCCATGGCGATCTCGTGCTCGTACACCTCGCGCTCGCTCTGCGCGGCGAGGTAACCGCTCGCTCCCATGGACAGCGCGTCGGCGATGAGGCCGGCTACGCCGGCGACGATCACGTGGTGGTACTGCTCACCGCTGGCGAGCGCGCTGGCGCCGAGCACGCCGGCCACGAGGCCGAAGTTCGCGGTGAGGCCGTCGTTGAAACCGTACACCACGTTCCGCAGGAAACCGCCGGCACCCGTGCGGTGCCAGGGCTCGCCCGTGCGACCGGCGATGGAGTTCAGCGTCGTGGCGTGCTCGGCAGATTCCTTCGCCAGCACGAGCGCCTCGTCGCGTCCCGCGACGCCGACGCCGGTCTCGCGATGCATGTCGAGGTACGCCTTCACCTCGCGCCCTTCCTCGGCGAGCAGCATGGGGAGCAGGAAGCGCGGTCCGATGTGCTTGCCGAGGAAGGCGAGCAGTCGCGTGCGGCCCGACGGACGGAACGCGCGCGGCACGCGTCCATTCT
>DASTGQ010000073.1:0-4505 GCA_035718985.1 Gemmatimonadaceae bacterium | reverse complement strand
ATCGGCATCGTCGTATCTGCGCTGACGCTGGGCGAGACGATCGACGCATCGCTGATCATCGGCGTCGCTCTCACCGGCGCCGGAATCCGGATGGTGACGAGGCCGGGACGTGCTGTCTCGATCCATGACTGCATCTGACTGCGCGATCGCCACGCACGACGCGTGGAGATCCGCACGACGTGGCCGCCGCGGCTCAGCGGCGTTTCGGCTCCGCCACCGCACGCCAGGCCGCGTGCACCCTGCGGATCGCGTCGAGCTGGGACTTCGGCACGGTGAATTCGTGGACGCGATCGCCCTGGATGCGCACCTTGACGGTCCTTGCGGCGACGAGCGCCGCGAGAAGGTCGGGCTCCTCGGCGGAGATCGGCAGCTCGCAGGCCTCGATCGTCCCCGACTGGTTCGTCCCGCTCTTCCACCAGCAACCGCGAAGACCGCGGCGCGCCTCCTGGAGCACGAAGCGCGAGCCGTCGACGAGGAACGTCGCGGTGTCCGGGTAGAGCAGGACTTTTCCCCTGTGGACGATGCTCAGCCGCAGCGGCCCGTAGCCGTTTGAGAACCGCGCGAAGGAACAGGAGATGGAGTCCCGCGCGTTGTCGCGGGACTGGGCGCGGTCGTGAAACCAGGTGACGCCCTGGACGTCGTCCCGCGTCTGCGCCATCGACGCGAGCGGGTCGGACGCGGCGGCGATCAGCGCGAGCACGAGCAGCACCGCGGCAGTCTACACGAGGTAGAGTCCCCGCGATCGGGAGGGACGATGCTGACCGGCAAGTGGTTCGAAGAGACGAAGGTTGGCGATACCTTCACCGCCTCCCTCACCGTCACCGAGACGCACCTGGTTCTCGCCGCCGGGCTGCTCGGCGACTTCAATCCCCTCCACGTCGACGAGACGTTCGCGCGCGGATCGCGGCTGGGCGGGCGGGTGCTGCATGGGACGTTCACCAGCGCCATCGTCTCCGCGCCCGCGGGAATGTACTTTCACGGGACGGCCATCGCCTACCTCGAGCACAATTGCCGGTTCCTGGCGCCGGTGCGGCCGGGCGATACGCTGAAGACGACCTGGACCATCGAGGAGCGCATCGACAAGCCGGCGCAGAAGGGCGGCATCGTGGTGATGCGCGCTCGTTGCGAGAACCAGCACGGCGAGCTGGTCGCCGAGGCGGACGGCAAGATGCTGGTGTCGAACCGATCGCGCGGCTGATTCGCGACGACCGGTCGAGGCACTAGGTCCGGCCGCTTTCACTCCCGGGCGGTTTGCGCTCGAAGCGGAGGATCGCCTCGCGGAGCGGATCGGGCAGCGGCACGGCCTTGCGGGTGGCGAGGTGCGCATGCACGTAGACGACCTCGCCGGAGGTGAGGTGCTCGGCGCGGCGCCAGATGCCGAAGACCCATTGCATCGAGGAGCGGCCGAGCCGGGCCACCCTGCAGCCGACGTCGAGGACGTCGTCGTAGGCGGCGGAGGCGTGGAACGCGGCCGTCGCCTGGATGGCGAACACGTCGGTGCCCGCGCCTGTCATCGCTTCCGGATACGGGTAATCGATGGCGCGCCAGTATTCGGTCACGGCCACGTCGAAATACGAGAAGTAATGCGGATTGAAGACGACGCCCTGCTTGTCCACCTCGCCCCAGCGCACCCGCAAGCTGTGGACGAGGGTGAAATCGGCGCGGTCCATGAAACGATACTATCGCGATCCGCCGGCAGGGCGCGGATCGCGATTCGGACGAGCGCTGGCCTCGAGAATGGGGGTGCGGCTCAGCCGCCCTTGCCCTTGTGCGCCTTGCAGATGCCGTTGTCGCATTCGAGGCCGCTGGCGCAGGCCGGGTTGCAGGCCGCCGGAGCTCCGGGGCCGCCCGGCTCCATCTCCGCGTGCGGCTTGCACACGCCGTCGTCGCATTCCTCGCCGCTCGCGCAGGTCGGCGTGCACACCTTGGCATTCGCGTCCTCGACGTGCGCCTTGCAGACGCCGTCGTCGCACTCCTGGCCCGCGCCGCAGGCGGGGGTGCAGGCCGCGCCGTGCTCCAGCTCCACTTCGATCTCGCCGAGCTGGCTCATGCTGGTCTTGTAGGTGCCGTGGTTGCGATCCTCGACCTCGACGTCCATCAGGTCGTCGTTGCCGTCGTGCATCTTCACCCGGACGTTGGAGTCGTCCACGTGGACGGCGACGCTGGCGGGGTGCGCGAGCTGAAGACCGTGGGGCTCCACCTCGATGCGCTCCGCCCGGCCCTGGTGCCGCGGCTCGCCCTCGCGGAGCGTCACCTGCGTGCTCTGCGCCAGTGCGCCGGCGGGAATGGTGAGGGTCGCGGTGCCCGTGCTGAGCGTGCCGCCCGCGGCTCCGATGGTCTGGCTGGTCGAGGGCGCGGCGGTCCCGCCGCCACAGGCGGCGAGGGCGATACAGGCGGCGGCGAGGGCAAACGTCTTCATCGAAAAGACTCCTGCGTCTCGTGGACGCGAAAGTGGGATGGCGACCCGCCGGCCTGGGGAGGTGAGCCGATTCGCGAGCCGTCTCCATGACTTACCCGGGCGATGCGCCCCAGGGGACAGGAAAGATTTGCGCGGCCGTTCGCGCTCCGGCGCGCACCTGCCCTCACGTCGGCCCACAAATATTCAGCGATTTCAGCGACTTGAAAGATGATCTTCGATGGCGCGCGGGTTATCTCCCGAAACTGGCGTGCGCACTGGCTGATGGAGCAAGGCCGGACTCGTGCACCCCCGAAGGAGAGGGCAGCATGCCTGCACGTTCCGGCGGAGTTCCGATGATCGTCATGGCCATGTTCTGGTGCGCCTGCGCGGGAATGACGGAGCGCGGACGGGTCACGGTGGCGGTGACGCCGCGCGAGGCCTCGGTCGTCGCGGGCGGCGCGGTCGCCTTCACCGCGTCGGTGTCGGGCGCCAGCGGCGCGGCGTCGACGGCGGTGACCTGGTCCGTGCAGGAACCGGGCGGCGGCATCGTGGACGATCACGGGCTCTATACCGCGCCCGGCAGCGCAGGCGTCTACCACGTGACCGTGGCGAGCGCTCTCGATCCCTCCGCCACCGACACTTCCACGGTGACCGTGTCGGCCGCCGCCGCCGCCATCACCGTCGCGGTCGCTCCGCGGAACGCCTCCACCACGCCGGGCGGCGCGCTCACGTTCAGCGCCACGGTCGGCGGCGCCAGGGCGGGGCAGTCCACCGCGGTGACGTGGTCGGTTGCGGAAACGAGCGGCGGAATGGTGGATGCATCGGGCCATTACACGGCGCCCACGGCCACCGGCACGTTCCATGTCGTCGCCACCAGCGTCGCGGACGCGTCGACCAGCGCCACCGCCACCGTGGTCGTCACCGCCACGCCGGTCGTCACCGTCTCGGTTTCACCCGGGTCCGCCTCGGTGGTCACCGCTGCGACGGCCCAGTTCACCGCCACGGTCACGGGCACCACGGGCGCTCAGTCGACTGCGGTGAGCTGGTCGGTGCAGGAAGCCGGAGGCGGAGCGGTGGACGCCGCCGGCAAGTACACTGCGCCGGCCGTCGCCGGCACCTTCCACGTGGTCGCCACCAGCGTCGCCGATCCGTCGAAGAGCGACGCCGCCGCCGTGAGCGTGATTGCGCCCGGCGCGATCGATCAATCCATCCTGCCGGAGATGTACCGGACCGCCTGGGATCCCGGCATTCCCGGCGGCATTCCCGCGGACAATGATCCGGTCCGGCCCGCGACGGTGTGGCTGCCTGCGGGAAATCCGTACGGCGGATATTCGGTGAATCCGGCCTTGACCGGCACCGCGAATGCGGCGGCATTCACCGCGGCGTTCCAGGCGGCAATCAATGCCGCGGGAGCGGCGGCCACGCCTTCGAGCCGCAGGATCGTGCTTCTCAAGGCGGGCACCTATTTCGTGAACCCGCAGGTCAACTCCGGCGGGCAGGTGGGCATCTACGTGAAGGTGGACAACGTCACCATCCGCGGCGAGGGCGCGGACAGCACGCGGCTGGCGGCGAACGGCACCATCAACGACTACGGCACCGTGGTCCTCTTCGGACACCGCTCGGGCAGCTCCGACGCGAGCTTCGCCGTGCAGAACCTCACCGCCGACGCGCCCAGGGGCTCGCGCACCATCCAGGTGGCGAGCGCCGCCGGCTACGCGGTGGGCGACGTCGTCACCATCGATCATCTCGACGGCGCGCCGGTGGCCAGCGGCCCGGCGATGCTCAACGGCGGCTACATCTGGTTCTACGACGGCGAGTACTTCAAGCGGCAGCCCACCTTCGGCTGGAGCGGCCCGAGCACCGGCGCGCCGGCGATCGGCAGCGTCTCCAGCCTGGCCACCGCCGCCACCGCGGCGCAGAACGCCGTTCCGCGCTGGCGCTCCACCATGCAGACCGACGAGATCGCCGCCATCAGCGGAAACGTGCTGACCCTCAAGGACCCGCTGAACATCGACTTCCCGCTCTCCACCAGCCCGCAGGTGTGGCGCACGGTGCCGCTCGACACGGGTTCCGTGCCGCTGGGGAATCGCTGGTCGGGAATCGAGAA
>DASTGQ010000072.1:0-6815 GCA_035718985.1 Gemmatimonadaceae bacterium | reverse complement strand
GGGCAGGGGATCTCGCGCATCACTATCCCGGGTTCTGCTATCACACCGCGGGCGTGCATCCGCACGATGCCGCCGCGTTCGATCGCGAACGGGATGTCGTCGGCATCCGCGCGGAGCTCGCGCGTGGCGCAGTCGCCATCGGCGAATGCGGTCTCGATTACCACTACGACCACTCCCCGCGGGATCGTCAGCTCGCTGCCTTCGGGGCGCAGCTTGACCTGGCGGCGGAGCTCGGAAAGCCGGTGATCGTGCACACCAGGGAAGCAGAAGCGGACACGCGCACCATGGTGCGGGATGCGGGTCGCGCCGGAGTCGCGGGCGTGCTGCACTGCTTCACCGGCTCGCATGAGCTCGCGCGCACCGCCCTGGATGTCGGCTGGTACGTGTCCTTCAGCGGCATCGTCACCTTCCGCAAGTGGACGGACGACGAGCTCATACGGCTCGTGCCCGACGACCGGCTGCTCGTGGAGTCCGACGCGCCGTACCTCGCTCCCGTCCCCCATCGTGGTCGGCGCAACGAATCCTCGTGGGTGCCGTGCACCATCGACCGGCTCGCCACCGTTCGCGCAACCGATGCAGAAGCGCTTGCCGGGCGGACGACGGCCAACGCGCGGCGACTGTTCGGGCTGGCGTAGCCGGGGTCGCGCGCTAGAATCCGCCGAGGATGCTCCGCATCCGCGTGTGGCGTTCACCTTTCGCTCGGAGACTGCCTTGCCGTCCCAGATCGTACATACCGATCAGGCGCCTGCCGCCATCGGTCCGTATTCGCAGGCCATCGTTGCGCATGGCGTGCTGTACACCGCTGGCCAGATCGCGCTCGATCCAGCGTCCGGACAGATCGTCGCCGGCGACGTCGTCGCCCAGACCGAACAGGTATTCCGCAACCTCGCCGCGATCCTCGGCGCTGCAGGCGCGTCGTGGGCGGACGTCGTGAAGACCACGGTATATCTGATGGACATGAAGGACTTTCCTCGCATGAACGAGGTCTATGCGCGCGTCATGGGAGACGCGCGTCCTGCCCGCTCCACCGTCCAGGTGGCGGGCCTGCCCCGCGGCGTCCTCGTCGAGATCGACGTCGTCGCCGTGCTCTCCTCCGCGCGCTGACGCGGTCAACCTTCATCACCCCTCACATGTCCACGAGCAGGACGCGCGCGGAGCTCTTTCGCCTGACGAGCTTCGCGCGCTGCGCCGGTTGAGCCGCCAAGCTGGGTCCGGGTGACCTGGCGCAGGCGTTGAGCGGCGTGCCCGTGCACGCCGATCCCCGCCTGCTCGTCGGACGCGAAAGCTTCGACGACGCGGGGATCTTCGTCGTGCGCGATGATCTGGCGCTCGTCCAGACCGTGGACTTCTTCGCGCCCATCGTCGACGACCCGTACGATTTTGGTCGCATCGCCGCGGCGAATGCGCTCTCCGACGTGTACGCTATGGGGGGCGAGCCGCTCACCGCGCTTGCGATCGTCGGCTTTCCATCCGGTAGACTGCCGCTCGAGGTGCTGACCGACATTCTTCGCGGGGCCCACGACACCGTGCGCGATGCGGGCGCCGTCGTCGTTGGCGGGCACTCGATCATCGATGAGGAGCTGAAGTTCGGCCTCAGCGTGACCGGCCAGGCGGATCCACGGCGTCTGCTCCGCAACGACGCTGCCCGCCCCGGAGACGTGCTGATACTCACCAAGCCACTCGGTACCGGTCTGCTCGCCACCGCCGCCAAGGCGGGCCGGCTCCGCGCGGAAGCCGTCGACGCGCTCTACTCCAGCATGCGCACCTTGAACCGCGACGCGAGTCGAGCTGCCCTGGCGCGAGGCGTCCAGTGCGCCACTGACGTCACCGGGTTCGGGCTCCTTGGCCATGCCTCGCATATCGCCCGCGCGAGCGGTGTCTCGCTTCGTATCGCGGGTTCGTCCCTCCCCGAGCTTCCCGATGCCCGCGCGCTCTGGCGTGCCGGTACGAGAACGGGAGGCGCCGAGCGGAACGAGCAGTTCGTCCGGCCCCTCGCCGACTGGACGCGCGCCGATGCTGCCGACGTGGCGCTGGCAGTAGATCCCCAGACGTCCGGAGGGCTGTTGCTCGCCGTGCCGCCCGCGGCGGTCGACGACTATCTTTCCGACGTGCCGCAGGCGGTGGTGATCGGGTCCGTCATCCCTCGCACTGACTCGTGGCTCCTGCTGGAGTGACCCTGGGAGTGGATGGGGCCTGGTGGCTCCCCTCGTCTTCAAAACGATTGCGAGGCGCATCGCGTCTCGGGTGGGTTCGATTCCCATGCACTCCCGCCAGCGCGCTTCTTCGTCCCTGGGTCGGATGTCCCTGAGTCTGCACTGTCATCTCGCGCGTCGTCTCGGTGCCGCAATGAGCGTCGGGATGCTGGTGGCGCTCACCCCCGCGGCCGGTCTTGCCCAGCGCACGGATAGCGCTCGCGTCACGCCTCGCGCGCCTGCTGCCGGAGACACGGCCCGCCCCGTCCCGAAACCTCCGCTGTCGCCTCGACGCGCCTTCCTCTACTCGGCCCTCCTTCCCGGGTACGGCCAGTCGGTGCTCGGACGGCCGGGCGCGGGCGCTCTCTTCGTCCTTACCGAGTCCATCGCCATCGCAATGCTCCGGGAATCGCGCGCCGATCTCGCCGAGGCGCGCGCGCTCAAGCGTGATTCCCTCGTCGTCGTCGGCGTGGATCCGACGTCGGGCCAGCCGATCATGCAGCGCAACAGCTACGATCAGCAGCTGATCGACGTGCGCCGCGGGCACGTCGAGGACTGGGTTGCGTTCATCTTCGCCAACCATCTGTTCGCGGCGGCCGACGCGTTCGTCGCTGCGCACCTCTGGGATCTTCCCACCCAGATCTCGGTCCGCCGCGGCAGCGCCGGCCCGATCGTCGCGGCCCGCCTGCAATGGTGAGGGCGCGCGGCGACGCGGCTGCGCCGATCGGCGTCTTCGATTCCGGGCTCGGCGGCCTGACGGTGGCGCACGCCATCATGCGCCGGCTGCCGAACGAAAGCATCGTCTATTTCGGCGATACGGCCCGGGTGCCCTACGGCCCCAAGTCACCGGAAACCGTCCGGCGCTACAGCCGGGAGATCGCCGCCTATCTCCTCGAGCAGGGCGTCAAGGCGATTGTCGTCGCTTGCAATACGGCCACGGCGCATGCGCTCCCGGCGCTGCGCGCGGAGCTCGACGTGCCCGTGCTTGGCGTCGTCGAGCCCGGCGCGCGCGCCGCGGTTCGCGCGACTCGCTCGGGGCACATCGGCGTCATTGCGACCGAGGGCACGATCCGCTCGGGTGCGTACGAGCGCGCCATTCACGAGGCAGCTCCGTCTGCTGACGTCACCGCGGTCGCGTGTCCGCTCTTCGTGCCGCTGGTGGAGGAGGGATGGACCGACCACGATGCCACGCGCCTGGTCGCCCAGGAGTATCTCGGTCCCCTCAGCCGGAAGGGCGTTGACACGCTGGTGCTGGGATGCACGCATTATCCGCTGCTCAAGCCGCTGATTGGTGACGTGGTAGGCCCTGCGGTCCGGCTGATCGACTCGGCGGAAGAGACGGCCGCAGATACCGAGCGGATGTTGTGCGAGCACGATCTGCGGTCGCCGTCCGGCGAGGCGCGCTATCGCTTCATCGCGTCCGACGATCCGCAGCAGTTTCTACGTCTGGGGCAGCGCTTCTTCGGGGACACGATCGAGAGCGTCGAGATCCGCTCCCTGGGCTGACCCGTGCCATTCGCAAAGAGCGATCCGCGTTGGCGTCACCAGCAGGAACGTCGGCGCATCCAGCCAGCTACCGGCATTCGCGTAGACGTTCCCGCTCGGCATCCGCTCCAGCGCCGCGACATGCGAATGCCCGAAGACCACGAGGTCGAGATCCTGGTGCGCGGCGAGCGTGGCGCGCGCGACTTCACGGAGGCCGCGACCCGCGTCGCGTGGCTGGTACGTGCGACTTGTCTGTGAGCTGCCCATCGCCAGGCGCGTGGCCCAGTCGGGATGCAGGCTGCGGAACGCACGGATCGCCAGGCGGTTCCGCAACACGCGCCGCAGCGCTCGATAGCCTCGATCTTCCTTCTCCCGAAGCCCGTCGCCATGCTCCACCTGGGCGCGCCACCCACCGAGGCTTCCCGTCCACGGCCCCTCGAGGAAGTGCACGCCCGCGTCGGTGAGCACGTCACCGCCCCAGCAGTCGTGATTGCCGGCGATCATCGTGACGGGCACGCCGGCATCCCGGAGGTCCATCAGCGCGGCGAGCGCACGCACTCCGCTGCGAGGCACCACCCGCTTCCACTCGAACCAGAACTCGAAGAGGTCGCCGTTGATCAGCAGGGAGCCAGCTCGTCCCGGCAACGAGCGCAGGAAGCCGAGCAGTGCGCGCTCCACCGGCTCGGGCGCATGACCGAGGTGGACGTCGGAGATGACGAAGGCGGGAGCCGGCAAGTCGGGCACGGCAGCAGTCTACACCGCCGCTGGCGGCTTTACAAACGCCACGTCCCCGGTCAACTTCGCGCGCCCGGTCACCACTTCCCATCGGACTTCTGTCGTGTCGAATCGTTCCTCCCATTTCACCGAGTTCCGCGTTCGCTACGCCGAAACGGACCGCATGGGCGTGGTGTATCACGCCAACTACCTCGTCTGGTGCGAGGTCGGCCGCGTGGAGTTCATGCGGACCCTCGGACGCGATTACGCGGCGCTGGAGGAACGGGGAACCGGCCTCGCCGTGACGGACGCGCGAGTGCGCTACCTGGCGCCAGCACGTTTCGATGATCCGGTCCGCGTCACTACCACGCTCGTCGGCGTCCGATCGCGCGCCGTCTCCTTCTCGTACGAGATCACGCATGCTGCGACTGGCGTCCGCATGGCAACCGCGCACACCGACCTCGTCTCGATCGATCGCGACGGCCGGCTCATGGCCCTCCCGCAGGACTTCCGCGCCGCACTCGAAGCCGCGCTCTAGCGGGATCGCCGCCTGTCTCCTCGCCATTGTTGCGGGCGGCTATCCCGTCGCGGCGCCAGCGCAGCGGCCGCTCCTGGATGGCACTGAGTCGCGCGCCCTCGCTCGGCTGCTACGCATCGAGGACACCCGACGTGACGAGCCGGCGTTCGTGGATTCCCTGCTCGATCACGGTAGTGCCCGCCTGCGGGCACGCGCAGCCGTTGCAGTTGCTCGCGTCGGCGCGAGGACACATCTCGCTCCCATCCGCGTGCGTACCGCGGACTCGGACGACAGCGTGCGTGCGAGCGCGTGGTTCGCGCTCGCGCTTCTCCATGACTCGGTCTCCGTCGCCTCGGCGAGCACGCAGCTTCATTCGCCACTACCCGTCGCTGCGCAGGTCGCTCGCTTCCTTGGCGAAGTCGGCGAGGCAGGCCGAAGCGCCCTACTCGTCGGTCTCGCGGATTCGACGCTCCAATCGGCTGTACGAGGCGAGCTGCTGTTGTCCGCATCACGCCTCCGCCCCCTGCCGGTGACTGCCGTGGCGCGGTGGGTCTCGAGCGCGGATAGCGCGGTCGCCTGGCGAGCCGCATATGCGCTCGCGCGCACGAGAAGTGCCGCCGGCGTGCGCCCACTCCTCGCGCAGGCCTCGTCACCGGCGAGCGCGGTACGAGAGCAGGTGGCGCGGGGCCTCTCGCGAGCCGTGGCCGGAGATTCCCTCGGCGACAGCGCGTTCGTCGCCCTTCGCAACTTGGCCGTCGACGGGGTCGCGCGCGTTCGCGTGAACGCGGTGCGCTCCCTGGCAACGTACGGCCCACGCGCGATGGTCAGCCTGGTGTCGGGACTTCGTGATGCGGATGCCGCCGTGCGCCTGGCCGCGGCACAGTCGCTGGGCGGAGCGCTCGATTCGACGGCAGCGCCATGGTCAGCCGCCCTTGTCGCCGACACCGCGCTCGCGTTCCAGGCGGCAATCCTCGATGGCGCCGCCTCGCGTGGGGTGACCTTGCCGGCCGTGAGCGCCTGGCGGTCATCGCCCGAGTGGCGACGACGCGTGGCTGCCCTGGCGGCAGACAGCCGCGGTGCCGCGGATTCGGCCGCTGCTCGCCTCGGCCAATGGCTGCGGGATCCCGATCCTCGTGTGCGGACCGCCGCGGCGACCGCGGTCGGGACGATGGTGGACAGCGCCACCGCGCGGGATGTCGCCCGCCAGGACCTCCGTCGCGCGCTCCGGGACACGGACACCTTCGTGCGCGCCGCGGCGCTCGGTGGCCTGTCTCACGGCGCCTCTGTCAGCGACCTGGAGCTGGCTCTCGACGAGTATCCGCGCAGCGCCGCTGACCGCGAGTCTGACTCCCGTCTCGCCTTCTGGCAGCTCGCCGACTCGGCGATCCTGCGCGCAGGTGCGGCGCTCCCCCTCTCGACGAGCCACCGGCTCGAGGCGCTCGCCCGCCCGTCGGACCCACTCGAGCGCATCGCCGCGGCGCATATCCCGCGCTTCGCCGCGTGGGCTGACTCCACCGGAACAGCTCGCCCCCTCGCGTGGTACGAGGCACGCGCGCGGGAGGTCAGCTATCATCCGCATCGTGTGGCGCAACTCGAAACGTCTCGCGGAAGCATGACCCTCGTGCTCTACGCGTGGGAAGCGCCGCTGACCGTGTACAACTTTGTCACCCTGGCGGACCGGCACTACTTCGACGGACAGCTGTTCCACCGCGTCGTGCCCAACTTCGTGATCCAGGCGGGTGATCCTAGCGGCGACGGAAACGGCGGTCCCGGGTACGCCATCCGTGATGAGATCAACGCGCATCCGTACGGTCGCGGGACTGTGGGCATGGCGCTCTCCGGGCCCAATACCGGTGGCAGCCAGTTCTTCATCACCCATTCACCACAACCGCACCTCGATGGCGGCT
>DASTGQ010000071.1:0-3564 GCA_035718985.1 Gemmatimonadaceae bacterium | reverse complement strand
TATCGCGCCATGCGCCCTCTGCTTGCAAGCGCCCGACTACTGCCTCGTCGGTACCGCCGCGGCGAGGGTGAAGAGATCCTTCTGCGACGTGCCCTTCTCCATCAGCTGGAGCGCCTTCTGGAGCGGCAGGTCGAAGCGCAGGTCGCGGCGTTTCGCGGTGGAGTCGCCGGCGACGAGGCGCGCCACGCCCTGCTCGAGCAGGCGGTTCACGTAGCGGCTGGCGGAATCGTACTGCGCGCGGCTGATCTGTACGCCCTTGGCGGTGAGCCGACGATAGAACTCGTCCCGCCACTGCGGCTGCACCGTGAAGTTCTTGTTGGCGCTGTGCGACAGCTCGAGGGTGTAGTTGCTGAGAACGACGAAGAAATCCTGCGACTTGGGCGCGATGGCCTTGGCGAAGTTCTGTTCGGCCGTGGTGAGCGTATCGTCACGCACGAGCACGTCGGGGGTGATGCCGCCGCCGCCGTAGACGGTGCGGCCGGCGTCCGACTTGTACGCGGGACGTGCCTTCTTCTTGGCTTCCGTCTCGGCCGAATCCGGCTTCTCCTCGACGAAGTGGCCGTTCTCGAACTTGCGCTCCCGCTGGATGCTGCGGCCACTCGGCGTATACCACTTGGCCGTGGTGATCTTGAGCGCGTACCCGCCGTCGAGCGGGAAGAGCGTCTGGACGAGCCCCTTGCCGAAGCTGGTGGAACCGACGACGAGCGCGCGGTCATGGTCCTGCAGCGCGCCGGCGACGATCTCGCTCGCCGAGGCCGTGCCCCCGTCGGTGAGCACGGTGAGCGGAAGCGTGGGGAAGAGCGGGTTGCCCGACGTGCCGTAGCTCTGCGGCTCGGCGGCGCGCGAGCGCACGCTGACGATCTCCTGGCCGTTCTTCAGGAAGAGATTCGACATCGCGATGCTCTGCTCGAGGATGCCGCCCGGATTGCCGCGGAAGTCGAGGATGACGCCCTTGGCGCCTTCGTGCTGAAGCTTGCTGACGGCGCTCTGGACTTCCTCCGCCGCAGACTCGCTGAAGCGCTGGACGGGGACGTAGCCGATCTTGTTGTCGAGCACGATGGCGTACGGCACGGCCGGGATGTGGATCACCTGCCGCGTGAAGTTGATGGCGATGGGTTCGGTGACGCCGGGACGGTTGAACTTGACCGTGACCTTCGTGCCGGGCTCGCCGATGAGGTAGTCGGAGACCTTCTGCGTGGTCCAGCCGTGGGTGGAGAGGGAATCGACGTAGATGATCTGGTCGCCCTCACGCACGCCGCCCCCCTCGGCCGGGGTGTGCGGGAACACGGTGCTCACGGTGATGGCACCCTGCAGATCCTGGATCTGCATGCCGATCCCGGCGTACTTGCCGTTGGTCTGCTGCGAGAAGCTTGCAAGCTCCTTCGGCGAGAAGAGCTCGCTGTACGGGTCGTTGAGCTCCTTCACCATGCCACGCGCCGCCTTCTCGTAGAGCGCCGCCTGACCGACGGTGTCCACGTAGCGCTGCGACACGAGGGAAAACACCTGGTCGAGGAGACGGGCGCCATCGGACGACGCGCGGTCCTGAACGATGAATCCGCCGGCGACGGCGGGCAGAAGCGCGAGCGCAATGACAGCGGTACGGCGACGGAACATGACGACCTGCTTGATGATGAGGAGAATGCGTCCCTGATATGTACGCCTGCCCGGCCGAGGGGTTCCGCGTGGCGGCACACATCGGGCCTTTCCCGACGTGGCAGAGTTCGCGCCAGCGGCCAGGGCGCCTCAGGGGGGGCGCGAGCCCAGCATGTAGTCCACGAACCATTCCCGCTGATGCTGCCGGATGGTAGCAGCGCGAAGCAGCCCGCGCTCGACGAGCATGTCGTGAGCGGGTTGGAGGACCCGCTGCAGGTGCGATGGGTAGCGCTGGGCGAGCGGGAACTGCTGAGCGAGCTCGTCGAGGCCGATGCGCCAGGTGAGGCGTCCGTCGGCGCGAGCCACCTCGAGCAGGCGGTACAATCGGCGCGCGACAGGTGAGCCGAGCGACCAGTAGAAGGGTGCGGACAGCGTGACGACGTGGTCCGCGGCGATGTTCTCCCGGATGACGGAGGAAAGAACCACACGCGCCACGCCCGGCTCACCGCTCGTGATACCGGGGAAGAGCGGCAGCTGCTCGCGGTCGAGCGTGCGCCGACGCTCGACGACGGCGGAGGTCAGCACGCTGAAGCGCAGCTCAGGGCGCGTGTGCGAGGGCGCGATCACGTAGGCCCCCTGCGATTCGAGGGTCGTGCGCTCGAGGCGGCCGAGGGCACCGCGTAGCTGCTCGTAGGTGCGGCCGTCCACGCGCCGTCCCATGGCGCGCAGGAACGCATGCAGCGTGAAGCGGATGGCGCCGTCCGCGGGCTCACCCGCTTCGTGGAAGCGGTGCAGCAGCTCGACGTACACATCCTGGTCGAAGGTGCCCGGCAGCCGCTCACCCGGGCTGGGGATCACGCGCCAGCGGCGCCCCTGATCGTCGCTCCAGGTGATTGCCGCGTCGTCGGCGGAGTCGCTGAGGCGAAAGAGGGGCAGGGCCTCGAGCGAGCGATCAAGCCTGACGATCCGTGCGGCGACGCGGCGGCGCGTGACGACGCTCATGCGGGGAAGCTGTTCGTCGCGCCGGAGCGAGGCAACCTCGCGCGACGAAGGATCATCGGGTCATCGCACCGCGACGACCTGTCCCGACACGGCGCGTGCCGCGTCGGACGCGAGCCAGCACACCGTGTCCGCGACCGCCTCGCGCGAGACCATCGAGTCCTGCTCACCGAGTACCGCGACGTTGTCGCTGGTGCGGATGGTGGACGGTGCGACGGCGTTGGCGCGTACGCCGTGTTCGCGTTCCTCACGCGCGATGGCGTGGACGAGCGCGACGACGGCACCTTTCGAAGCGGCGTACGCCGCCCGGCCGGCGGCGGAAGCACCCGGCAGCACCGCCTCGGACGCGAAGCAGACGATCGAGCCGCGCGTGGCGCGGAGCAGCGGAATGAAGGCCCGTGCGACGAGATAGGTCGTGGTCGCATTGACGGTGAACAGCCGTGTCCACTCGGCCGGGTCGCTGTCGGCCACTGGTCCGCTCATCGAGAAGCCGCCCGCGACGTGCACCAGCGCGTGCACCAGGCCGCCGGTGGCATCCCGCACTTCGGTCGCGAGCTGCGTCACGGCGGCGACGTCGGAGAGGTCCGCGGAGAAGGCCAACGCCTGGCGTCCACTCGCGACGAGCGCCTCGGCACGCGCGCTCGACTGCGCTGCCTGGCGGTCGACGAGCAGCACGCGCGCACCACGCCCCGCGAACGCCGCCGCTACTGCCTCTCCTACCTGTCCGGGTCGGCCCACGCCAGTGATGACGACGTTTCGTCCCTGAAACTCCATCGGAGCCCTCGTGCTGGTGGCCGCCATCATGCGCCGAGAACCAGTCCCGGGTTCGTGGCACGAAGTATGTGAGGACAGCGCGTCAAATGCGAAAAGCCCTCCGCGTCAAGCGCGTAGCCATCGTGCTGGGAATCCTGCTGGTCAGTGTCCTGGCGCTGATCGGCATTCTCACCATCACGCGCGGCACTCCAGTCCATT
>DASTGQ010000070.1:0-5832 GCA_035718985.1 Gemmatimonadaceae bacterium | reverse complement strand
CGCGAGTTCGGGCTCACCTGGAATGCGGCCCTGGAGACGGGCGGCGTGCTCGTGAGCAACGACATCAAGCTGCACGTCGAAGTACAGGCCGTGAAGGCGAGCTGACCTCACTCGCTCGACCCGAATGCAGAGCGGCCCCGCGGACATCGCGGGGCCGCTCTGCATTCGGGCACCGCGCGGCTCGGTAATACCTCCGCACGACCTGTCGGGAAATCTCCGCCGCACGTCACAACGCTTCCCCGACAGCCGAACGCACGGCCGCGCCGGAGATTGCAGGCACCACGAAAACGCGTCGCCAGGTGACGAGGATGACCGCGCGCCCGACCCCCGGGCGGCCGCCCGCCCCGCCGTGGCGATCCGAGCGAGGTACGTGCGATCATGTCCACGTTGTCGGCTCCGTCGCCGCTCGATGCGGGAAGCGCCCCCCGACCTCCGCGAACGATCCACCGACTGCACGAGCACACGGTGGAGATCGTCTCCGACTCCGGAGAAGGTGCACAGAAGTGCGGCCAGGTGTTCGGTGCCGTGTCGGCGAAGATGGGCAACGGGGTGTGGACGGTGGAGATCATCCCCGCCGAGATCCAGCCCCCGGCGCGGGTACCCGAAGGCGCGAGCGGCTTCCGTATCCGGCTCGGCGACCGGCCAATCACCAACTGGGGCGACGCCACCAATCTCGTCGTCGCCTTCAACGAACAAGTGCTCCTCGCCCGCCACCGCGTCGGCGCGCTGGCCGAGGACGCCGTCCTGCTCGTCGAGGACAAGTGGGCGGCGCACGACGACGAGAGCATCCGCGCCGCCTGGGAACGCGGGATGGAGGAGCTGTCGGAGCGGCGCTATCGCATCGTGCCGGTGCCGATGGAGGAGCTCTGCCTCACGATCGTGGACGACGCGAAGAAGGGAAAGAACATGTTCGCGCTCGGCATGCTGGCATGCCTGTACGCGCGCGACCTGACGCGGGTGAAGGAGCAGATCGCCCAGACGTTCCGGAAGAAGAGCGAGGCAGTCTACGCGAAGAACATCAGCCTGATGGAGCTCGGGTGGTCCTGGGCCGACGAGCATCTCGACTTCCGCATCGACGTGCCTGTGCAGGAGATCGATCGCGAGCTCGTCGTCATGAACGGCAACGAGGCGCTCGGCCTCGGTGCCATCGCTTCCGGGATGGAGCTGTGCGCGATGTACCCCATCACGCCGGCGACCTCCGTCTCGCATTACCTCAGCGAGGCGTTCGAGAAGTTCGGCGGCATGGTGCACCAGGCGGAGGACGAGATCGCCGCGGCCGGTGTAGCCATCGGCGCCTCGTACGCGGGAAAGGTCGCGTTCACTGTCACCTCGGGACCCGGCTTCGCGCTGAAGACGGAGTTCCTCGGGCTTGCGGTGATGACGGAGACTCCGCTCGTCGTGGTGGACGTCCAGCGCGGTGGCCCGAGCACGGGCCTGCCGACAAAGGTGGAGCAGTCCGACCTGCTCGCCGCGCTGTTCGCCTCCCCGGGCGACGCGCCGCACGTCGTCATCGCACCCGCGACGATCGAGGAATGCTTCCACGTGATGATCGCCGCGCGGCGCATCGCCGAGACGTTCCGTACGGTGGTGATGGTGCTCTCGGACGCGAACCTCGCCACCGGCGTGACGCCATTCGCGCGCCCGGTGCCGGATGCGCGGTGGCAGGCAGCGCCGCTCGACCTCTCGCCGGTGCCCGACGGGCTCAAGCCCTACGCGTGGAACCCTGACACCGGGCTGTCCACGCGGATCATCCCCGGTCGGCCGGGCGGAATGTTCACGCTCACCGGGCTGTCGCACGACGAAGGAAGCAAGGTGGCGTACAGCTCGGGGATTCATCAGCGAGCGTCCACCATGCGGAGCCGCAAGCTGGCGGTGCTGAGCGAGCTGCTCGTGCCCCCTGCTCCGTACGGCGCACCGGAGGGCGACCTGCTGGTCGTCGGCTGGGGGAGCACGAAGGGCGCGATCGAGGAGGCGGTGGATCGCGCGCGGGCCGCCGGCCTCGCCGTCTCGTCGCTGCACCTTCGCTTCCTCTCGCCGATGGAGCCGGGCCTCAGGGACATCTTCCGCCGCTTCGGCCGCGTGATGACGGTCGAGATCAACTACAGCGACGAGCGTGGCGATCCGCACATCACCGAGGACAATCGCCGCCGTGGACAGCTCGCGATGCTGCTGCGCGCGTCCACGCTGGTGGATGTGGACTGCTGGACGCGCGTGCCCGGCGAACCGCTCCGCCCCGGTGCGATCCACGACGCGATCCGCGGCCGCGTGCCGCGCGGAGTCGACACATGAGCCACTGCGCCCTGCCGCTCCTGCCGGAGCAGGATGACCACGAGTACGAGCTGAGCGACTACGAGGGCGCGCGCGCGCGGTGGTGTCCCGGCTGCGGCGACCACTCGATCCTCGCCGCCGTGCAGAAGCTCCTCACCCAGGAGCAGCTGGTTCCCGAGCAGACGGTGTTCGTGTCCGGCATCGGGTGCTCGAGCCGCTTTCCCCACTACCTCAAGACCTACGGCTTCCACGGCATCCACGGCCGCGCGCTGCCGGTGGCAACCGGAATCCGCCTGCACCGCCCCGATCTCACGGTGTTCGTGGTGATGGGCGACGGCGACTGCACGTCCATCGGCGCCGCGCACTGGGTTCATGCGCTCCGCTACAACCCGGACCTCGTGGTGCTGCTCCTCGACAACGGCATCTACGGCCTCACCAAGCTGCAGACGTCGCCGACGACGCCGCAGGGGTTCCCGACGAACACGCAGCCACACGGCTCGCTGCTCCCGCCGATCGATCCGCTCCAGGTGGCGCTCGGCGTGACGAACGCGTCGTTCGTCGCGCAGACCGCGGAGTGGGCGCCGGCACATCTCTTCGCCACGCTGCGCGCCGCGTACCGCCACAAGGGGCTCAGCTTCGTCCGCATCCTCCAGCGCTGCCCCATCTACGCGGGACCGGTCTACCAGAAGCTGGTGACCGATCCCGCTCGGATTGCACTCCTGCTGCACGAAGACGGCGTGATGGTTCCGGAGCTCGGCAAGCTGTACGCGCATCACGTGGCGCATGACCCGCACGACATCCACGCCGCGCGCCGCCTCGCCGCCGACCGCGACCACATCAACATCGGCCTCTTCTTCGTGGATCCGTCGCGGCCGCGCTACGAGGAGATCCGGCGTGTCGCGCCGCGTACCGCGGCGGAGCGTGTGGCCCTCCTGAACAAGGAGCTCGATCGCTATGCCGTCTGACACGCCGCTCGCCCTCGCGCTTGCCGCGCTCGCGCGGCCGATCGCCGAGTTCCACTCGCTCGTCGGGGACGCCATCGTCCAGGGCGAGGCGGTGCTCGCCGCTCAGCACGCCGATGTCCATCAGCGCGCCGCGGCCGCCTCGCTCTCGCTCGGGCACTTCGCCGACGCGCGGATCGATGCCGGTCGCTTTGCCGCGCTCTTTCCCCCGGTGCCGTCAATCGGGCCGGACGCCGTGGGGGCGCTGGAGCACGCGCTGCTCGTGCTTCGCGGCGTACAGGCCCTCGGCGACCACTTCTTCGTCGTGGAGGTGCCGCCCGGCGGCCGCTTCGGCAGTGCGCTCGAGCACGCGTTCGAGATGATCGGCGTGGCACTCGGCGCCGTGCTGATGGAGGAGCAGGTCCGGGCCGGCCGCTACGAGAGCGACCAGGCGCGGCTTCTCCGCACGCAGTACTTCCGTACATGGTCGAGCGCCGAGCGGCGGGCCGCCCCACCGCTGGTGATGCTGGTGGACGGCGCCGACCTGCAGCCGGGCACGCTGCTCGACTACACGGACGGACGCGAGAAGATCGTGCTCGTGATCCGTGGCGCCTCACCGCCGGCGCCGCTCGCCCGCTGCATCAGCCCGAACACGTTCGTGCTGCAGACCGTGGACGGCAGCGGTCTCGATCGGTTGGCCACGTATGACGGACCCGCGGTCGCGGCGCTGGTGCCCGATGGCGCGGCGGTCTTCATGCACGACCCCGCCGGCGGCCGCGAGCCGTGGCAGCGTCTCACGGTGCAGCACCTTCCGGACGCCCCGAAACGCGCCATCGGCGGACAGAGCGTGTGGCAGATGACGCAGGACCTGCGCGTGCTCGCCAGCCTGGCGACCACGCCCTTCGCCGTGCCGGCCCCGACAGGCGATGGAGCCGCACGCGCCGTGGGCGCCGACGACGCCGCCTCGCGCATCGCGGCGTGGCTGGTGGCGCAGTCGTCCGCGCCGGAGGTCCACGCATGATCCTCGACGCGGTGCTCATCCTTGGCGGCGTGGGGCTGGTGTTCGGCGTGTTCATCGCCTTCGCCAACAAGCGCCTGTGGGTGTGGGAAGATCCCCGCATCGACGTGGTGTCGCAGATGCTGCCGAACGCCAACTGCGGCGCGTGCGGACTGCCGGGCTGCCGCGCCTTTGCCGAGCAGGCGGTCGCGGGCCAGGTGTCACCGGCGCAGTGCACCGTGTCGGGCGATGCCGCACGCGAACAGATCGCTGCCTACCTCGGCGTGGACGCCGGCGAGGCGGTGAAGCGGGTCGCGCGGGTGCTGTGTGCAGGCGGAACCCACGTGGCGGAGATCCAGGCGGAGTATCGCGGGCTCCCGACGTGCGCGGCCGCAGCGGCGGTGGCGGGCGGGGGCAAGGGGTGCGCGTGGGGCTGTCTCGGCCTCGCCGACTGCGTGCGCGCGTGCGATTTCGACGCCATCACGATGAACGAGTTCGGCCTGCCGGTGGTGGACGTGGACAAGTGCACGGCGTGCGGGGACTGCGTGACCGCGTGCCCGAAGGGGCTGTTCGAGCTCCATCCCCTGAACGCCGGCCTCCTGGTGCAGTGCCGAAACCTCATCGCGGGCGACGACGCGCTCGCGCAGTGCCGCGTGGCCTGCACGGCATGCGGGAAGTGCGTGATGGATGCGCCGGACGGCCTGATCAGCGTCGCCAGCGGCGTAGCCGTCATCGACTGGGACAGGATCGCGTTGGCCGAGCCGCGCGCGGCGGAGCGCTGCCCCACGGGCGCGATCGTGTGGCTCACGGGAGCGCAGTTCGCACGTGTGCCGGCCATGGCCGGGAGTGAGGCGACATGAAGCTCTGGACCCTGCGGAAGAGCGAGGAGGCCCCGGCGGTCACCTCTGTGGAACCCCCGTTTCCCGGCGTGATCGCGGCGATGGACGGCAGCGCTGCGGTGGTCACGATGGAGACCGCCGGGAGCGAGGCAGCCGGCGCGTACCCGATCACGCCCTCCACCCAGATGGGCGAAGGGTGGGCCGCGGCGGTCGCGGAGGGGAAGCGCAACGTGAACGATCGTCGCCTGCTCTTCTTCGAGCCCGAGGGTGAGCACGCCGCTGCCGCTGTCACCGCGGGGATGAGCATGATGGGACTCCGTGCCGCCAACTTCTCGAGCGGCCAGGGGATCGCGTACATGCACGAGTCCCTGTATGCGGCAGTCGGGAAGCGGCTCACGTACGTGCTCAATGTCGCGGCGCGGGCCATGACCAAGCATGCCCTCAACGTGCATGCAGGTCACGACGACTATCACGCGGTAGACGACACTGGCTTCTTCCAGCTATTCGCAAAGGACGTCCAGCAGAGCGCCGACTTCAACCTCATCGCGCATCGGATCGCCGAGCTCTCGCTCAATCCGGGGATCTGCGCGCAGGATGGATTCCTCACCAGTCACGTGATCGAGTCGCTCCAATTGCCGGAGCGCGAGTTAGTAAAGGCATATCTGGGCGATCCCGCCGATTTGATCGACTCGCCGACACCAGCGCAGCGGCTCGTCTTCGGCGAGACGCGGCGCCGCATCCCGGAAACGCTGAACATCGATTATCCGGCGATGATCGGCGTCGTCCA
>DASTGQ010000069.1:0-4520 GCA_035718985.1 Gemmatimonadaceae bacterium | reverse complement strand
CAGCGGGAGTACTGCACGAGAGCCGCTCGCTCGACGACGGCGAGGCGGAGAACGTGGAGCGCTGGCTGGAGGATCTGACGATGCGTCGTCGGCGCGCCGACAACGCGGAAAAGATCAACAGCCCGGCGTGACGATCAACTCGCCTTCTCCGCTTCTTCCCAGATGACGTCGAGGGGGCGCGACTGGCAGTGCGCCCCGCAGCCGAGGCGGTAGCGGTTGCGCGCGAACCAGCGGTAGAAGCGATCCGCGAGCGTGCGCACGAAGGGAATCCTGAACACCCAGGCGATGAGGCGGCCGCGCGGCAGGACGGTGAGGAGCTGCTCGACGGCGGCCGCGCCCTGCCAGGTGGTGCCGTCCGCGGCGATGAGCTGCAGCGCCTCGGCGTAGGCGTGAGCGGGAATCCACGGAAAGCGCGCCGTCACTCCCGCCTGCTGCGACGGGACCACTTCGAGCATGCGGCCGCCGTCCCACTTCTCGAGCACGTGGCTCAGGCGCGTGCACACCTTGCAATCGCCGTCGTACACCACGGTGTAGGCACGGCCGAGGCCGTGGCTCGCTGATTCCTGGCCCTTCACGGTGAAGCGGACAACGGGTACGCTCACGCGGGAGCTCCCTCTGCCTGATGCTCGTGCGCTGGCAGCTCGCTCGCGGCCACGACCGTCACGCCGGGTGCATGGCTGAGCGTCGCGTGAATGGTGCAGAGCTCGGAGGCCCGTTTGGCCGCAGCGATGCGATTGGCGGGCAGCGACGGCCAGTCGAGCACGACGCGGATATCCGACATCCGGTGCGGATCGTCGGCGAACGTCCAGTGCACCTCGATGCCGAGGTCGTCCACGCTCAGCTTGGCGTGTGACGCCCACGAGTACAGCACCGAGAAGGTGCAGCTCGCCAGTCCGCTCGCCAGCATCTGGAACGGATTGTACTGCACGTCGGCGGATGGTGCCTCGATGGTCAGCGGGCCCGGTACCGCGTCCAGACGGATCGCGTCCTCGGAGAGCAGGGTGATCTTCATGCCGATCAGGGGTGCAAGGGTCAGACCCGCCGCCGTGTCGGGGCCGGCTGCTGCTGCGTCAGGCAGTGCAGGGTGCCGAAGCCCCAGACCAGATCCACGGCGTGCACGCCGATCACCTGCCGGTCGGGCAGGAGCGACGCGAGAGCGTTGAGCGCCACGCGGTCGTTGCGATCGTTGAAGGTGGGCACGAGCACCGCGCCATTGGCGATGTAGAAGTTGGCGTAGCTCGCCGGCAGCCGGTCGCCGTTCATCGTCACGGCCCTTGGGTACGGAAGCTTCACCACCTTCAACGCGCCGCGGCCGGCCCCGGCCAGTTCCAGTCGGCGCATGTTGTCCACCGAGCGCCGATGGTTCTCGTCGTCGGCGGGATCCTCCTCGTAGGCGAGCACGATCACGCCAGGCGCGACGAAGCGCGCGATGTCGTCCACGTGGCCATGCGTGTCGTCGCCGACGCATCCCTCGCCGAGCCAGATCGTCTCTCGAATGCCCAGATAGTCGCGGAAGGCGCGCTCGTAGCCGGCGCGTGACAGCCCGGGGTTGCGCACCTGCACGTCGGAGAGCAGCCACTCCTCCGTGACGAGCAGCGTGCCCTCGCCATCGGTCTCGATCCCGCCTCCCTCGAGGATGATCCGCGCACCGTCATCGGGGCGCTTCGGCTCGACGCGCGGCAATCCCGTGATGTGCGCGATGGCCTCTCCGACCTTTGCATCGCGCGCGTAGTTGGGATACTTGGCCCACGCGTTGAACCCCCAGTTCATGAGCTGGATGCCGCCGGTCTCGTCGTGCACGAAGGTGGGCGCCGAGTCGCGCAGCCACACCCGGTCGTTCGGCACGAGGTGCAGCCGGTAGTTCGAGACGCCGTGCGCCACGAGATGCTCCCGCGCCGAGTCGCGGACGGCCTCGTCGTGACAGAGGATCTCCACGCGCTCATGCTCCGCGAGCACGCGCGCGATCTCGGCATACACCCACACGATCGCGCCGATCTTGCCCGGCCAGTCCGGCTCGTGATGCGGCCACGCGATCCACGTGGCCGTGTGCGGGGCCCACTCGGGGGGGAAGGTGTAATTCGGCACGATGAGCTGGCTGAGTATGAGATGTGAGAGGTGAGAGGTGCATCGTGACGACGCGCTCGGCACGTCTCACGCTTCACGATTCACGTCTCACGGGCCGTTATGCGCCCAGATATCTCGACAGGATCGGCGCATACGCATCGATGCGGCGATCGCGCAGGAAGGGCCAGTTGCGCCGCGTCTCCTCGATCAGCTTCGGGTCGCACTTGGCGATGAGCACGGCTTCCTCGGTGTTCGGCGCTTCCGCGAGGATGCGACCGAACGGGTCCGCGATGAAGGAGTGGCCGAAGAACTCGATGCCGTTCGTGCCTGGCTCCTCCTCGTGGCCGATGCGGTTGGGCGATGCCACGAACACGCCGTTGGCGATGGCATGCGAGCGCTGGATGGTGCGCCACGCGTCCACCTGCGCCTCGCCGAACGTCGCCTTCTCGGCCGGGTGCCAGCCGATGGCCGTGGGATAGAAGAGGATGTCGGCGCCGAGGAGGCTCGTGATGCGCGCTGCCTCCGGGTACCACTGATCCCAGCAGATGAGGACGCCGATGTTGGCGTAGCGGGTATGCCACACGCGGAACCCGCTCGCCTGCTTCGCGATCTCACCGATACGGTCGATGCGGTCGTCGTGCGCGGCGTCGCCGGGCACGAAGTAGTACTTCTCGTTGAAGAGCGGATCGTCGGGAATGTGCATCTTGCGATACACGCCGAGCAGCGAGCCGTCCGCATCGATGATCGCGGCCGAGTTGCGATAGACGCCACTCGCCTGGCGCTCGAAGACGGGCACGATGAGCACCACCTCCAGCTCCTTCGCCAGCTTCTGCATGACGTCGGTGGTGGGGCCGGGAATCGGCTCGGCGATGTCGAAGCGCTCGCACTGCTGCGACTTGCAGAAGTACGGCGCGTTGAACAGCTCCTTGAGGCAGATGATCTGCGCGCCGCGTGCCGCGGCGTCGCGCACGTGCGCGATGGCCTGGTCCAGCGTGGCCTTCGCGTCGTTGGACGCGCTGTCCTGGATGATCCCGACGGTGAACGGACGTGTGGTCATGAAGGGCTCGCGGATGCAGGGTCTGCACGGAAAGTAGCGCAAGGAGAGGCGCGCTACTCCACCACACCAATCACCAGATCCATCACGTTGGTTCCCGTCGGCCCGCGACGGAACAGCGCGCCGGCCGCATCCAGCGCAGCGAACGAGCGGTGAAGGCGCAGCGCTGCCTCCGGATCCGCGCCCGAGTCGTGCATGCGCTGCCAGAGTGCGGCGTCCACGAAGGCGCCCGCAGCGTCGGTGGGTCCGTCGCGTCCATCCGTACCGGCGGCAAGGAGCGAGATCCGGGACGCGCTTTCCCCGGAAGTGGCGAGCACGCGCGCCGCGGCCAGCGCGAGCTCCTGGCAGCGACCACCCCCTGCGTCAGTCATTGACGCCGCCGTACGTGCGCGCTGCGCGTCACCAGGAGGCGCAGCCATGGATACGGTGGTCTCGCCACCCCACACAACGCATCCTCGTTGGCCGCGCGAGGCGCGACGCACGAGCGCCTCCGCGATGTCGTCGCCGCACCGAGCCGCTTCGCCCGTGAGCGCGTGTGCGCCTCGCTCGGCGTGCAGCCCGAGCGTGCGTGCCCCGGCGAGCGCCCCAGCGAGCGCGAGTGCATTGCTGCCGACGACGCGCGTGCTGACGTGCGCGAATGCGGGGTGCCCCGGCTTGGGCGTCTCGCCGGTCATGCCGCGCATCGCCGACGAGAGATGCTCGCGGAGCGATGGTGCGAGACGCTCGAGCAGCCCCGCGCGCCTGAGCAGGGACGCAATGTCGCGGGCCGTCCACTCGTCCGGCACGCACGGTCCGGATCCGATGTCCGCCGGCGCATCACCCGGCACGTCGCTCAGCAGCAGCACGTGCGCACGCGCGGGTGCGAGGGCCACTGCGAGCCGCCCTGCGCCCCAGCGCAGGAAGCGCTTGCGCACCGCGTTCATGGCGCCGATCTCCAGGCCGGCGTCCATGAGCTGGACGAAGAGCTGCACCAGGTCCTGCGTAGTCACGTCGCGCACGGGCGACGCGATGAGGCTCGTCGTGCCGCCGCTGATGAGCACCACCACCGCGTCGTCGGCGCGGACGGAGGAGGCGGTCTCGCCGACGAGGCGGGCGGCGGCGAACGAGCGCTCACCGGGGAGTGGATGATCACCCACCGCCGTGCGCACGGTGCTGAACGGCGGCGGTCCCGGCTCCGGCGCCACGACCACTCCGCCAGCGATGGTGTGGAGCGATCGACGCAGAGCGCTCACGGCGCCATTCGCCATCGCGGGCGCAGCCTTGCCGAACGCGAACACCCAGACGCGCTGGTCCGGGTGCGCGTCGAGATCCGCGAGCGCCGAATGGACGAGTGGCTCGGGCGCCACTGCCGCCAGCGCCGCCTCGTAGAGCGCCGCGAGCAGCTCGCGGCCGTGGGGTGGCG
>DASTGQ010000068.1:0-3647 GCA_035718985.1 Gemmatimonadaceae bacterium | reverse complement strand
CGGAACCTATGGTCGGTATGCAGAGGCCAGCCACGATGTAGTGAGGGTTGATCCCGCCCATTGCTTCGCTCGTGCCGGATGACAAGTAAGAACAAGGCGGGCCCGGCTCTCGCTGGGCCCGCCCTGTTACCGCGCTTGCCGCTGTCCGGTCATTGCCCGATGCAGGCAGCCCCCGTCCCATCCGACGTCGCGTTCGGCGGATTGTCCCTGTTCCGCAGCGTGTTGGGCGCGGTGCCGGGTTGCGGGATGTTGGTATCCGTCTGGCGCTCCGACGAATCGTAGTACAGTCGCCCGGGGATCTTCCCGGTGCCCGTCGGTACGAGATTCGGGAAGCAGGTGCGGTTGTACAGGTTGAATGCCTCGAGCCCGAGCTGGAAGTCGGCGATGTACTCCTCGGTCAGGATCTCCTTCAGCAACGCCTGGCCGGTCACCGCCTCGGGTGCGAGGCCATGGTTCGCCCGCTCCTCGTTCAGCTTCGCGAGGGCGGTGACCTCGTCGCCCGTGCGATAGGCCGCCTCGGCCCAGATGAGCGTGTTCTCGTCGTACGTCACGTACGGCTGCTGGAAGTCCGGCGCCTTGCGCGTCGCACTCAGGTCCGTCCCTTTTGCGTTGAAGTATTCGGCGCGCCGCGGGTCGTTGCGCGATTCGAGCAGTGCGATGAAGCCGGCGTTCGGCACCACGTAACCGCTCCGCCCCGCCGTCACCTCGAACTGGTAGTAGAAGTTCTGCTGCCCGGAGGAGCTGTTGAAGCGGCCCACGAAGTCGCAGGCGTCGCTCGTGATTCCCTGCTTCGCCTCGGCGAGCGCCTGTGCGTATGCGTTCGGACGGACCTCCGCCGTGTGCATGTAGAAGCGCGCCTTCAGCGTGTGCGCGAGTGCGATGTAGCAGCCCTGGTCTCCACCGTACTCGATGTCCGCATCGGCGAGCCCGGGTAGTTCGGTCTTGCCCAGGTTGACGATCGCGGCAGACAGCACCTTCTGAACGGAGTCGTATACAGCCAGCTGATCGTCCAGCTTCGGGTTCGGGGTTCCCTGGATCGCCTCACTGTAGACCACGTCGCCGAACAAGTCGGCCGCCGTCCCCATCAGGAAGCCCTCATACACCTGCGCCACGCCGAGGAACACGGTGTCCTTGGCTGCCGTGGCACCGGCCTCGAGCTTCTTGACGTCCACCAGCCCGCCGCCGCCGTAGACGCTGGCGTAGGCACCGTTGGTGTTGTCCTCCGTGATCTGGTACGTCTCGATGTTCGACTGATACTGCGAGCCCGCCCCGGTGAACTGCTGCGCGAAGATGCCCGTCGTGCGGGCCGGGTCGCCACCGACGATGCCCCACATGTTCGTCTCGATGCCGACGAGCAGATTGCCGTTCGACGCCACGACGGGGCGATTCGGATCGTTGGTCAGGTCGCCGCCGGTGAGGTAATCGTGGCAACCCGCGAGCGCCCCGAGAGCAACGGCGGCGCACAGGAACTTCAATGAAGTCTTCATATGCCGTTGCACCTTAGCGGTTGAAGCTGAGGGAAATGACGAACGAGCGCACCTGCGGATTGTTGAAGTAGTCGAGCCCCTGGGTCAGGAACTCAGCACCGCCGAGGTTCGCTTCCGGATCGAGCCCCTTGTACTTCGTCCACGTCTTGAGGTTTCGGCCGGCCACGCGAAGGTCGATGGAGGAAAACCCGCCCATCATCGCCGGGATGTTTCCGGTGAGGTTGTACGTCAGCGACAGCTCGCGGAGCTTCGCGAACGATCCGTCCTCGATGAACTGCGCTCCCACCGGCCCGAAGCCGCCGCCGTTGCCGAGGTACCAGTTCTGCCAGTCGTTCGGCGTCTTGAAGGCGACCACGGTCTTCCCTGGTCCTGCCACCACCGGATACTTGTCGGTCAGCACGTTGACGCCGAACTGTCCCTGCGTGGTGCGATCCATCGTCTCGGCGGCGGTGCCGAAGTAGTTCAGGATGCCACGCGTGCCATCCCAGACGTCGCCGCCCTTGCGGACGTCGAGCAGGCCCGAGAGGGTGACGTGCCGCCCGACGTGCAGCCCCGTGCTGAAGCTCATGGTGTACTTCGGATTGGGGTCGCCGATCACCCGGTCCACAGGGTCGAGAATCGGCACACCACTCGCATTCAGGTAGAGCGCACCCGTCGGCGCGCCCGCGCAGCCGGCGACGACTTCGGGGATGTTGGTCGTGATGCCGCACCGCGCGAAGTCCTTGCCCCGGATCACGCCTGGCGCGTAACCGAGCGTGGACGAGCCGATGGCGCCCGTGAATCCTTCGTTGTTGTAGGGAATGAATTCCGCGCCCAGCAGGTCGGTGACGTTGCCTCGATTGCGCCCGTACTGGAAGCCGAGCTCCCACGCCAGCACGTCCGTCGTGTAGGGACGTGCGTTGAACGAAATCTCGATTCCCTGGTTCGTGAGCTTCGCGCCGTTCTGGACCGTCTGGAAGGCGCCGGTCTGCGACGCATTCACCGGAAGCGCCGCGAGGATCACGTCGCTCGTGCGCTTGTCGTAGTAGGTGAACGAGAAGTCGGCCCGCTGGTCGAAGAGGCCGAGATCGATGCCGTACTCCGCCTCGCGTGAGCGTTCGGGCCGGAGGTCGCTGTTCCCGAGCGTCGCGCCCGTCACGAGGCCGCCGGGGCCGAAGCGCGTGTTGATGGCGTCACCGTAACCGTAGTTGCCGGCCAGCGACTGCGAGCTGAGCGCGGTGACGGACCCGTACACCGGCGGCTCCTTCCCCGTCTCGCCGTAGGCCGCGCGCAGCTTTCCGAAGCTGAGTGGGCCCGTCTGGTTGGTGTTGCCGAGCGTGTTGGTGAAGATCCACCCGATCGACGCCTTGGGGAACGTGTGGTACTGCTTGGCGGAGCCGAAGGTGGAGAAGCCGTCCTCACGCACGCCGACGTTGACGTCCACCTGGTTGTAGAGATTCGCCTCGAGCTGCGCGAAGTAGCCTTCGACGTGGCGCAGCGACTTGAACTCGTTGTCCTGGTACGACGTCGTGTTGTTGAGCGACAGCGGTGTCGGTGCGATGAGCTGCTCGCCGAAGGTGGAAAGCTGCCGGAACCGCCGCGAGTTGAGGTTCTGCCCCAGCGTCAGCGTCGTGAGGATGTTGTCGTTCCGGAAGCCGTGCTTGGCTGCGGCAATGAGGTTGTGGTCGATCTCGAGGTTGTTGATGTCGAGCCGCGTCACGTTGCCATAGGGGTCGCCGGCCGACGTGAGCGGGAGCGCCTCGAGACGCGAGTCGTTGTAGTAGTCACCGCCCAGCGTGTACTGCACGCGTAGCCAGTCCAGCGCCTGCCAGTCGAGGTTCACGTTGGCGATCGACCGTCCGAGCTCGCTCCGGTTGCCCGGGCTGTTGAGCACGAAGAACGGGTTGTCGTAGTAGCCCACCTGGGTGAACGAGGTGGTGCTCGTCGGGTCGGGGAATCGGTACGGCCGTTGCAGCCCGATGTCGGTGAGATAGTCCTCGTTGTTGTACGAGGGCGGCGTGCGCAGCGCACCGAGCAGGAGGCCGGAGACGTTCGACCCCTTCTGCACGTAGTTGCCGCGCGTGTCGATGTAGTTGAAGTTGCCGCCGATCGTGAGCCGCGACGTCAGCTCGTGCGTTCCCTTCAGGCGCGCCGTCGCGCGGTTGTACTTGTTGTTCGGCA
>DASTGQ010000067.1:0-5265 GCA_035718985.1 Gemmatimonadaceae bacterium | reverse complement strand
GTGCTCTACGACGACGAGGCGCTCTACATCGGCGCGCGGCTGTACGACACGGGCCCCATCACGGCGCGACTCGGCCGCCGCGACATGCACCTCGGCGACTCCGACTGGTTCGGCGTGATGCTCGACAGCTATCACGACCATCGCACCGCGTTCGGCTTCGACGTCAACCCGGCGGGGGTGCAGCGCGACGAAGTGAAGACGATCGAGCACGACGACAACTCGTGGAACGCCGTCTGGCGCGTGGCCACGTCGGTGGACAGCGCGGGATGGACGGCCGAGTATCGCATTCCGTTCAGCCAGCTCCGCTTTCGCCCCGACAGCGTGCTCACCTGGGGAGTGCAGTTCGAGCACATCATCGGGCGCAACCACGAGTACTCCGCGTCCACCTTCATCCCGAAGAGCGCGCCCGGTGGCGTGCCGGCGTACGGGCATCTCATTGGGCTGCGCGACCTCGACCCCGGCTCGTCGCTCGAGCTCCTTCCTTATGTGGTGAGCCGAGCGGAATACGTGGACCCGGGCGCGAATCCGTTTCGGACGACCAGCGAGTATTCGTCGTCGTTCGGGGGCGACCTGCGCTACCGCCTGGCGTCGAACCTCACGCTCAACGCCAGCGTGAATCCCGACTTCGGCCAGGTGGAAGTGGATCCTGCCGTGGTCAACCTTGGTGTCTACGAGACCTTCTTCGACGAGAAGCGACCGCTCTTCCTCGAGGGGAGCGAGATCTTCGACTTCGCCAGCGAGAACACGAGCGGGGGACGGACCTTCTACTCGCGTCGCATCGGCCGGCGTCCATCACTCAGTGCGCCGACCGACGAGGCCGACATCCCGACGGCGACGACGATCCTCGGCGCGGCGAAGCTGACGGGGAAGATCGGCGGCTGGTCGGTGGGCTCGCTCGCCGCGCTCACCAACCGCGAGGAGGCGCGCTACCGCGATTCACTCGGCCTCGATCGGCGCTTTGTCGTCGAGCCGCGCGCGACCTATCTCGTGACGCGCGCGCGCCGCGAGCTGAATGGCGGACGCTCGATGATTGGCGGCATGGTGACCGGCGTGCATCGCGCACTCACCACGGACTCGCTGCGGAGCGACCTGCGCTCGGAGGCCGGGATGGCGGGCCTCGACTTCCGTCACCAGACGCAGGATCGCATGTGGGCCCTCGACGGCGACCTCGCGTTCACGTACGTGCGCGGCACGCCGGCGGCGATGCTTGCCGTACAGCGCGCGTCCAACCACTTCTTCCAGCGCCCCGACGCGTCCCACCTCTCGGTGGACAGCACGGCGACGTCGCTCTCCGGCTACCGCTCGGGACTTTCACTTCGGCGGCAGGGGGGCGAGCACTGGCGCGGTGGCGTGGCCGCCGCGCTGACCAGTCCGGGCTACGAGGTGAACGACCTGGGCTTCGGCTCGCGCACCGACCGCGCCGACGTGCAAGGTGAGCTGCGCTACCGCGAGAACCGGCCGGGCACGGTGCTCCGCGACTGGAACGCCGAGCTCCAGGTGCGCTCGGAGCACAACTTCGCCGGCGTGCCGATCATGACTCGCGCCGACCTCAACTACGACCTGACGACGCTCGACTATTTCGACGTCCGCACGAGTTTCACGAGGCAGTTCCGCTCGTTCGACGACCGCCTCACGCGTGGCGGACCGATAGCGCTCCGACCGGCGCAGTGGTCGGGGCGCATCTCGCTGGGCACGGACGGACGTCGCAACGTGACCGGCAACATGCGCCTCGGCGGCTCGAGCAACGAGGCCGGCGGCTGGACCTGGTCGGTCCACACCCAGCTCGGCCTCAAGCCATCCGACCGCTGGAGCCTCTCGGTGGGACCGACCTTCTCGCGCGACTTCATCGTGGCGCAGTACCTCACGAGCGTGGACGACGCGTCGTACGCCCCCACGTATGGCCAGCGCTACCTGTTCGCTCCCCTGTCCCGCACCGAGCTCGGCATCGAGACGCGATTCGACGTCGCCTTCACCCCCACGCTGTCGCTGGAGACCTACGTGCAGCCGCTCATCTCCACCGGCGACTTCGGCGCGCCGAAGCAGCTCGTCGCCGCGCGGCGCTTCGACTTCGCGCCATGGCCGGACACGCTGGCGAGCAAGGATTTCAACCTCCGCTCCCTGCGCGGGAACAGCGTGCTCCGCTGGGAATGGCGCGAAGGATCCACGCTCTACGTCGCCTGGCAGCAGAGCCGCCGGATGGAAATGCCGTTCGGCGACTTCGACTTCGAGCGCGACGGCCGCAAGCTGTTCGCCATCCGCCCCGACAACATCTTCGTCGTGAAGATGAGCTACTGGCTGACGCCGTAGCAGGCGGGCGCTCGTCAGTCAGGATCGGGGACCTTGGGCTGCACGTACGTCCGTCGCAAGGCCTCCTGGTATCCGCCGAACAGTGCCTTGATGCCGGCGAACTCCTTCTTCACGACGGCGCGATAGTCGGGCCTCGTCGCGAAGTCGAACAGCAGCGCCGTCATCGCCTGCGCATCCGTCGTGAAGCCGGCGTGCCCGACGTCGGCGAGCGCATCCGCTTCCATCTCGTAGGTGTGGTTCGGCGCACGCGATGTCTGCGCGGAGAAGCCGATGCCGGGGATCGCGCTCGACACGCTCCCCGTTTCCTCGTAGCCCTGCGGCTTTCCCGGCTCGGGCAGCACGTTCGTCGCACCGTACTTCTTCAGGTACGCGAAGCCGACCTCGTTGAGCGATGACACCGAAATGCCGTCGCGCAGCGCCCCATAGTGGTCGATCTTCACCTTCGTGCCCGTGCCGAGCGCTGCGGCGCGCGCGGCGTCGTCGATCATCGCGGTGAGCTGCGCCAGGTAGATCGCGTCGGGATAGCGGATATAGAAGTCGGCGACGGCACGGTCGGGGACGACGTTCGGCGCGGCACCCCCTTCGGTGATCACGCCCTGCACGCGCGACTCGGGGCGGATGTTGCTGCGCAGCCCGTCGATGTTGTCGAACAGGTGAATCACCGCCGTGAGCGCGTTGCGCCCGTTCCACGCCGTGAGCTGGTGCGCGGGCGCGCCGCTGAAGGTGTACTTCGTCCCGTTGATGTTCATGCAGCAGGTGCCGAAGCCCGGCGCTGGTCGCGACGTCGCCGAACTGGAGTGGCTGCGGACGAGGATGTCGGCGTCCTTGAACACGCCAGCGTCGAACATCACCGTCTTCGCGACCGGCGGCATCATCTCCTCGCCCGGCGTTCCGTAGACGGTCACGCTGCCCGGCAGCCCGTGCGCCGAGAGATACTCCGCCATCGCCACGGCCGCCGCGATGCCGATCGGGCCCTGGGTGCTATGCTGGTCGCCGTGAAAGGCGCCCTTCGTGCCCCGTAGCGCGTCGTACTCCACGATGACGCCGAGGTTGGGTGGGCCGGCGTTCTTCCGGTACCGGGCCACGAATGCCGTCGGCAGGCCGGCGACTCCCACCTCCACGTCGAAACCGTGCGCCTTCAGGTAGTCCGTGAGCTTGCGGACCGAGTTCGTCTCGGTGAAGCCGATCTCCGGGTGGCGCGTGATGTCGTCGCCCAGCGCGAGCAGGTCGGTCCGCATGAGCTCCGCCGCGCGCGCGACGACGGCGTCTCTCGCCGCGTTCGGGCCGGTGAGCCGGCGCACGAGCGTCGCCACGTCGATCGAGCCCTCCAGCGAATCCATCGTCGCGATCACGCTGCGCGCGGCCTCGCGCTCGGTGGGTGTTTCCTGTGCGGCGAGCGGCATCGCGAACGGCACGACGAGCAGCGTCACGCGCGCGAGCAGGCGGAAGTTCATCGCGGGTCTTGTGGTAAAGGTTCGTCCGGCGTCGGCTTCGCACGCAGTATACGGGCAACGGAGCGGGAAGCAAGAAATGGTGTCATACTATCCGCCATGACAACCGTTCTCGCTCTGCTCCTCGCCGCCGCCGTGGGTGCCCACGCCGACTCCCTCACCAGTCCCGGCATCTCGCGCCAGCTCGCCGAATATCGCGCCGAGCGGGTTGCGAACGTCCGCTACGACCTGACACTCGACGTCACCCGCCGCGACACCGCGGTGGGCCACGTGGTGATCCGCTTCATGCGCACGAAGCCGGGCGACGCGATCGTCGACTTCCGCGGCTATGCGATGAGCGCGCCGCTGGTGAACGGCCACGCGACTTCATTGAAGGGCAACGGCGCCCACCTGCGCATCCCCGCCGCGCTGCTGAAGAGCGGCCAGAACACCATCGAGGCCGGCTTCCGCTCCCCCATCGCGGCGGCCGGCGCGAGCATCATCCGCTACCACGACAGCACCGACGGCGCCGACTACCTGTACACGCTGCTGGTACCGTCTGACGCGAACCTCCTCTTCCCCTGCTTCGACCAGCCGGACCTCAAGGCGCGCGTCACGCTCACCCTCGTCACGCCCCGCGGGTGGAAGGCACTGGGCAACGGCGCACTGCTGGCCAGCGACTCCACGTCGCGCGCCGGCGCGGTCACGAATCGCTTCCACGAGTCGGATCCGATCAGCACCTATCTGATCGCCTTCGCCGCTGGACCATGGGCCACGCGCTCGGCGGTCGTGAACGGACGCCCGATCACGATGTGGGTAAGGGCGTCGCGCGCAAAGGAAGCGGAGGCCGACACGCTCATCGCCACCAATGCCCGCGCCATCGCCTGGCTGGAGACGTACACGGCGCGGAAGTTTCCTTTCCAGAAGTTCGACTTCCTCCTCGCCCCCGCCTTTCCCTTCGGCGGCATGGAGCACCCGGGCGCGGTGTTCTACAATGAGGAATCGTTCATCTACCGTGAGCCGCCCACCCGCAACCAGCTCCTCGGTCGCGAAGCGACGATCTACCACGAGGTATCGCACCAGTGGTTCGGCGATCTCGTGACGATGAAGTGGTTCGACGACCTCTGGCTCAAGGAAGGGTTCGCGACCTACATCGCCGCCGTGATGCAGGACGACCTGAGCCCCGGCGCGAACGCGTGGCGCACCTTCTACCTGCGCAACAAGCCGGTCGCCTACGCCACCGACGCCTCGCGCGGCACCACGCCCGTGTGGCAATCGCTCGCCAACCTCGACCAGGCCAAGAGCAACTACGGCGCGATCGTCTACAACACGGCGCCGGGGATCCTCCAGCAGCTCAACTATCTGGTCGGCGACACGACGTTCAAGCGCGGGCTCCGTGCGTACCTGCGCGAGCACGCGTACGGAAACGCGACGTGGCGGGACCTGCTCTCGGCGATCCAGTCCGCAGGCGCTTCGGCGTCGGCAACCCGCCCTGCCGTGGGTGGCACGCCCGACCTCATTGCGTGGG
>DASTGQ010000066.1:0-3974 GCA_035718985.1 Gemmatimonadaceae bacterium | reverse complement strand
CTCGCGACGGGCGCGCGCGAAGGCGAGCACGTTCTCCACCGGCCACGCATTCAGCACCTGGCGCGCTTCCACGCCGCCCTTGCGCGCGATGCCGACGCCGAAGCCCACGTTGTCCAGCCCGGAGGTGGAGTGCGCGTCGGGTCCGATCTCCAGCGTCACGCCGTGCGCGAGCGCCTCGGGGATGAGACGCCAGTCGAGGTCGAGGCGCTGCGGATCGGCGTTGATCTCGACCGCGGCGCCCACCGCGCCCGCCTTCTCCAGCACGGCGTGCATGTCGATCGCGTACGCATCGCGTGACAGGAGCAGCCGGCCGGTGGGATGGCCGAGCACGGTGAGGTGCGGATCGTCGAGGGCGCGCAGCACGCGGTCGGTCATCGTGACGAGATCCATCGAGAAGCGGGAATGCACGGAGGCGACGACGAAGTCGAAGCGGTCGAGCAACGCTTCATCATAATCGAGCCTGCCGTCGGCCAGGATGTCGCACTCGACGCCCTTGAGGATGCGGAAATCCGGTGACGCCGCATTGAGCGCGTCGATCTCGGCGTGCTGTGCGAGCACTCGGTCCGGCGAGAGGCCGCCGGCGTAGAAGGCGGCCTGCGAATGATCGGTGATCCCGAGGTAGCTCCAGCCACGCTCGCGCGCGGCGCGCGCCATCTCGGCGATGGTGGCCTTGCCGTCGGACCAGGTGGAGTGGCAATGGATGACGCCGCGGATGTCCGACAGCTCGAGCAACGGCGAGAACGGGCCCGCCTCCGCTCGGGCGATCTCCCCGTGAGCTTCGCGCATCTCTGGCGGCACGTACGCGAGTCCCGCCAGCGCGTAGAGCTCCACGTCCTCGGGCACGGCGACCACGTCTCCATTCGCGTCGAGGAGGGAGTCGCCACGCAGGATGTAGCCGCGCGCGGCGAGACGCTCGGTGACCTCGCGCACATGGGCGTCGGAGCCGGTGGCGCGCCACAGGGCGACCGCGAATTCGTCGCTGCGCACGCAGTGGAGATCGAGGCGCGCGCCATCCACATAGGTGAGGCGAGGGGACGGGGAGTCCGCGCCGCTCACCTCGCGGACGCCGGCCGCGTTGGCGAACGATGCAGCGACGGCGCGTGGGTCGTGACACATGGCGACGATGTCCGCATCGCCGATCGTCTCGCCGTGCCGCCGCACTGAGCCGGCGAGCTCGGCGCGCTCGACGTCCGGGTGCGCGCGCACGGTGGCGAGCAGTGCGCGCGCCTGCGCGACACCGCGATGGTGCAGCGAGCGATGGCCGGCGGCGCGCATGAAGCCGATTCCCCTGAGGAGTCGCTGCGCCGTCTTCGGGCCGAACCCCTTGACCTTGGCGAGCCGGCCGTCGATCGCGGCGGCTTCGAGGGCCTCCACCGAATCGATGCCGAGCTCCTCGTGGAGCAGGTGGATCTTCTGCGTGGCGAGGCCCGGGACGCGCAGCAGCTCCAGCAATCCCGGCGGGATGTCGGCGCGCACACGTTCCAGGTAGCTCGACTCCCCGGTGGCGATCAGCTCGCGGAGCACGGAGAGCACGGCGGGTCCCACGCCCGGCACGTCCGCGAGCGTACCGGCACGATCGAGCTCGCCGAGGTCGTCGGTGTCGAGGGCGGCGATGGCACGCGCGGCGCGCTCGTACGCTCGGCTCCGGAACCGGCTCTCGCCTCGCAGCTCGAGATAGGCAGCGAGCTGGTTCAGGGCGTGGGCGGCGGAGCGGGGGTCCATGCCGAAATACTAACGGCAACGGCGAGTACTTCGTACCAAGTACTCCGTACCTGGACCTGACGGGATGCATCGCCAAGGCACCTTCGCCCCTACACAACCAACGACCGTCGTTGACGACGGTCGTTGGTAGAGGATGAAGCGTCCAAGAATTCCTGGGGCCAGTCTCCCGGATCCTCGTACTCCGTACCGGAAGCCAGGTACTCACGGTTGCCCTTACCCCTCCACCCCCGCATGCAGCTTGAGCTTCTCGATGATCTCGTGGAGCTGCCGTTCGGTAAGGTCGATCTCGGCGGCGGCGCCCTCCGTGTCGAGCAGGCCGGCGCGCATCGAGATCGCCACCTGGTTCAGGTAGCGGATCTTGCCGAGGATGTCGTCCGTCGCACGGCGGAGGCCGGTGAAGCGACGCTTCTCGGCGAGGGCGCGCCGGTAGCGGAGCATGAGCTCCTGCTGCGTGAGCCGGCGCGCGAAGCCGAGCACCTCGTCGCGGGTGCGGCCGGGCAGGGCGCCGCGGTCGGGGAGCCCGCCGTCGTCCCAGCTCTCGTCGGCGAACCAGAGCCGGCCCACGTACTCGATGCCGTCGAAGGCGACGCGGCAGGACACGTTGTAGCGTCGCCCGTCGTAGTCGAGCGAGGCGATATGGGGTTGGACGGTCTCGTCAGCCACGATCGGTCAGGATGCGGAGGGGACGGGAACAACGTCACCCTTCAGGAACGCCAGAAGGGGAGGGAACAGGGCGGCGGGCTGCTCAACGTACGGCACATGCCCGCAATCCTCCAGGACGACGCAACCCGTCCCCAGGGCACGAGCCACCGCCTGGGAGGAGGCGAGCGGGATGGGATCCTGCCGTCCGTGGACGACGAAGGCCGGGAGGTGAAGCTCACGCAGGCCCGGTAGCACATCGTAATCGCCGAGGGATGCCCAGATGGATTGCTGCACGCGTCCGGTAACGCGGAAGGGCGTGAGGTCGCGCGCGCGACGCGGATCGGCGAAGTAGCCGGCTACGCTGAGCTCGAACGCACGGTGCCGGTACGCTTCGGGGTCACGCTCGCGGAGCCCGGATGCCTGCAGCTCGTCGCGCAGGCCGGCGACGACGGGACCGGCCTGTCGCTGCGCGAACTCGCGCTCGAACTCCTCGCGGAACGTGCGGTCAGCCGGCGCGGGATCGATGAGCGCGAGACGTTCCGGCATTGGCGAGACGCGCCCTGCGTTCGCTTCCATGGCGTAGAGCATGGCGAGCAGCCCGCCCCACGAGTATCCGACGAGCGAGAGCGGGCCGATCTCCAGCTCGGCGATCACGCGCGCGACGTCCGCCACCTGGTCGCGCCAGCCGATGGGCTCGCGATCATCGTCCGGGCGCGATCGTCCACCGCCGCGCTGGTCGTAGAACACGACGCGATGCTGCTCGGCGAGGGCGAGCATCTGCGGCAGCAGGTAATCGTGGCTCGCTCCGGGTCCGCCGTGCAGCACGAGCGCGGGCGGCGCGCCGGGATCACCGTACTCCGCCCAGTAGAGTGGTACTGGCGTGCTGGTGGTGAAGCCGTCGGCGCGGGGCGGCGGAATGGCTGGCATGCGGGGAGTGTGCGCGGGTGGGGCCGCCGATGGAAGAGGGACGGCGGCGAAACCGTCTCTTCCCGAAGGAATCCGATCTGTCCGGCTGGGCGGCGACTATGCAAATCCCGCGAGAATGCGCGCGGTGGCCACGTGCACCGCCACGGTATCGGCAATGGACCGACCATACCCACCAGCGATGGTCACCACGACGGGCAGTCCGACGTCACGACACGCCTGGATCACCATGACGTCGCGACGCTCCAGCCCCTGGAACGTCAGCTTCATGCGTCCCAGCCGATCGCCTTCATGCGGATCAGCGCCGGCGAGATAGACCACGATGTCGGGAGCGGAATCGTAGAGCACCTGCGGCAGTGCGCGCTCCAGCCGCTCCAGGTATTCCGCGTCGCCCGTGGCGTCGGGGAGCTCGATGTCGAGCGAGCCGGGCACCCGTGCGGCGTATCCCCAGCGCGATTCACCCTGTACCAGCGACCCTGGCTCAGGCAGCGGCCGGAAGGGGTAGTTGTGTGCGCCGTGCATGCTGAACGTGAACACCGACGAGTCGCCGCTGAACACCGCGTGCGTTCCGTTTCCCTGATGCACGTCGAGGTCGACCACCGCCGCGCGGCGGACCCTCCCCTCGCGCTGGAGCTGACGGATGGTGATCGCGACGTCGTTGAAGACGCAGAATCCCTCGCAGTGAT
>DASTGQ010000065.1:0-2278 GCA_035718985.1 Gemmatimonadaceae bacterium | reverse complement strand
TCGCCACCATCCGCGCGCTGCGCGTCGGCGTGAGCAGGTCGCTCACCCGGTCCCAGTGGATGCGTGGCTCCAGCTCTGCCGCCACGTCGCTCGGATATTTCCCCGAGAGCATGCCGAGCACTTCGTCGAACGCGCCGCGGGTGAGGGCGTGGTACGGATACGCGCGGCGCACGAAGTCGTACAGCTCCGCGCTCGTCCACTCCGGCTGCTCGCTCGCCACGATGGCGACGACGAGCTGCGCCAGCACGTCGAGCGCGTTCTGCACCACGTGCGTCGGCTCCACGTCGCCGGCGCGCATCGCGTCCAGGATGGCGAGCTGCTCCAGCGCGTCGTCGCGGAAGGTCGGCACGAACACGCCGCGGCTCGTCGCGTCGAGCGAGTGCCCGGCGCGCCCCACCCGCTGCAGCGCCGCCGACACCCGCTTGGGGCTCTGCAGCTGGACGACGAGGTCCACCGACCCCACGTCGATCCCCAGCTCGAGGGAGCTCGTCGTCACCAGCGCACGCAGCTCCCCCGCCTTGAGCCGCTCCTCCAGCAGGAAGCGCCGCTCGCGCGACAGCGAGCCGTGGTACGGCAGCGCGATCTCGTCCTCCGCCAGCGCGTTCACCCGCGCCGCCATCCGCTCCGCCTGCGCGCGATTGTTGACGAACACCAGCGTGGTGCGCGCGCCGCGGATCTGGTCGAGCACCAGCGGCGCCACCGACGTCCAGATCGTCCCCCCCACGTCGGCGAGGTCCGGCACGGGCGAGATGACGCGGGTTTCCATTTTCTTGACCAACCCGCAGTCCACGATGGTGACTGGGCGGAAGAGAGCGGTGCTTCGGTGCATCGGCTCTTCGGTTGACGGCGTGCCCCGGGCTGCGCCTGGCGTCCCGGGGCCCACCGTCAACCGAGAAACCGATGAACCGACGAGCGATCCGTCATCCACCGCTGCCCCGCCAAGAAAGCGCGCAATCTCCTCCAGCGGCCGCTGCGTCGCCGAGAGTCCGATGCGCTGGGGCGGATCGGGCGCGAGGCGGGCCAGTCGTTCCAGCGTCACGGCCAGGTGCGCCCCGCGCTTCGTCCCCGCCACGGCGTGGATCTCGTCCACGATCACGGCGCGCAGCGCGCTGAACATCGTGCGGCCGCGCACGCTCGTCAGCAGGATGTGCAGCGACTCCGGCGTCGTGATCAGGATGTGCGGCGTCTTGCGAAGCATCCGCGCTCGCGCGCTCGCCGGCGTGTCGCCCGTGCGCACCGCGACGCGGATCTCCGGGAACTTCACCCCCTCCGTCGCGAACCGCGCTGCCAGCTCGGTGAGCGGACGCTCGAGGTTCCGCTGCACGTCGTTGTTGAGCGCCTTGAGCGGCGACACGTACAGCAGGTGCACCGCGTTGGCGAGTGGCGCTTCCAGCCCGTCGGTGATGAGCGCGTTCAGCTCCCACAGGAATGCCGCCAGCGTCTTCCCCGTGCCCGTGGGCGCGAGGATCAACGTGTCGTCCCCCTGCGCGATGGCCGGCCAGCCGGCGCGCTGCGGCGCCGATGGCTCGCCGAGGGTCTCGGTGAACCACTGGCGGACGATCGGATGGAAGGGGAGCAGGGCGTCGTCTGGCATCACCTGGACGGTTTGCGAGAAGCGTGCACGACCGCGTTCCCGCGTCGCAACCAACATGTCCGGCGGGGGTATTTCCTGCCACGGAGGTACGCCATGCACGCATTGATTCGCCGGGCCCGTCGGGCCGGCATCGCCCTCGCCGTTGCCCTTGGCGCGGTGGCGTCCAGCGCCGCTGCCCAGCCGCGACTCGTCTCCACCTCTTCCGCTGACGCGTCCGTCACCGAGCAGGACATCAGCGCCTCGAACGAGAAGATCGCCCAGGCCTACGGCGCGCTCGTCAACATGTGGTCGGCCGACTTCAGGCAGCTCGGCGTGCAGTTCACCCCGCCCGCCCTGCTGCGCTACCGTGGCGCCGTGCGCACGGCGTGCGGCGTGATGGGCGGCAACAACGCCGAGTACTGCCCGACGCGTAACGCCATCTACTTCGACGAGGTGTTCGTCGCCCGCCAGGCCAAGGAAGCCGCGCGCGCGCTCGGCACCGATGGCGACATGGCCGCGGTCGGCATCATCGCCCACGAGATGGGTCACGCCGTCGCCGCCCAGCTCGACGACTGGTCGCAGGTCCCCTACGAGAACGAAGCCGCGGCCGACTGTCTCGCCGGCGCCTTCGCCATGCAGTCGCAGAAGGACGGATCGCTCGAGAAGGGTGACCTCGAGGAAGCGTTCTTCGGCCTCGCCGCCGCC
>DASTGQ010000064.1:0-5863 GCA_035718985.1 Gemmatimonadaceae bacterium | reverse complement strand
GTGCGTCGCGCGGAAGCGGCTCACACGTGCAGTTCGTGGTGGTGCGAACGCGCTGAGAGCGTGACGGTCCGGAGGGGCAGGCTGGCCGCCCGCGCTCTCCGGCGGTATGGTAGCGGCGAGAGAACGCCGATGCACTCCCGTCTCCCTCAGGGGAGCCATACCGAGAGATGCCGCATGACGCCACTGTCACCGCGCACGCTTCGAGCACACGCTTTCGCGTTCGTCCTCGCACTTCTCCCTTCCATCGCCGCCGCACAGGGCACCGGCGTCCTCGTCGGCCACGTGACCGCTGGCGGCCAGCCGCTGAACGGCGCCACGGTGACCGCCGGTGCGCGCTCGACGCTCACGCGCGCGGACGGCAGCTTTCGCCTCACCCTGCCGGCCGGACGCTACGCGGTGCGCGCGCGTCAGCTCGGCTTCGGCACCGTCACCGACTCGGCCACGATCCGCGACGGGGTCACGACCACGCTGAACTTCGTGCTCAGCCAAGCCGCGGCGACGCTCGAGGCGGTATCCACCCTTGGCACGCGCGGCGAGGCTCGCACCGTCATCGACGCCCCGGTCCCGATCGACGTGCTCTCCGCAACGGAGATCAAGCAGACCGGGCGCACCGAGACGGCGCAGATGATCCAGGCCGTGGCGCCGAGCTTCAACTTTCCGCGCACCTCCATCGGTGACGGCACCGATGCCGTGCGACCCGCCACGCTGCGTGGACTCGCGCCCGACCAGACCCTCGTGCTCGTGAACGGCAAGCGCCGGCACAACAGCGCGCTCGTGAACGTGAACGGGTTCGTCGGGCGCGGCTCGGCACCGGTGGACATCAATGCCATTCCGGCGAGCATGATCGATCACATCGAGATCCTGCGCGACGGCGCCGCGGCGCAATACGGCTCCGACGCCATCGCGGGCGTGATCAACATCGTGCTGAAGAAGGGAACGCCGGGCGCCTTCACCACCACCATCGGTGAGGACTACACCACGTACAACCGTCCGGACAACTACACGCCCTTCCCGATGCAGGTCGGCGACCGGCAGGCGCGCGATGGCAAGGTGTTCCAGACGGCGCTCGATCACGGCTGGAACTTCAGCCAGGACGCGTACCTGCACGTGACGGGCGAGCTGCGCGACCGCGGCTTCACCAATCGCACGCTTCCCGATCCTCGTCGCCAGTATTTCCCCGGCGATCCCCGCGAGACCGACCCCAACCTCCCCACGCCCGGTCGCATCAATCACCGGCAGGGCGACGCCGCCACCCATGACGTCCAGGGCTTCTTCAACGGCGGCACGAGCTTCGGAGCGCTGGGCTTCTATACCTTCGGCGGCGTCTCCGTGCGACGCTCCGAAGCGCCGGGATTCTGGCGTCGTCCCAACGACGACCGCACGCTGCGGAACCTCTATCCCAACGGCTTCCTGCCGATGATTCACGGCAACGTGGACGACGCCTCCATCGCGGCGGGACTCACGGGACTGCTGGGCGGATGGAACTGGGACCTCGGCAGCGTCTATGGCGGCAACCAGTTCGCCTTCACGATCAAGAACTCCGCGAACGTCTCGCTCGGTCCCACGTCGCCCACCGAGTTCGACGCCGGCAAGCTGCGCTTCCGCCAGAGCACGACGACGCTCGATTTCAACCGCGACTTCAAGGACGTGCTCCCGTTCCCGGTCAACGTCGCCGCCGGCGCGGAGTTCCGTGCCGACAACTACGAGATCGTCGCTGGCGAGACGGCGTCGTGGATCAATGGCGGCGCCAAGGTGCTCGACGCCAACGGCAATCCCACCACCCGGCCCGGTGCGCCGGGCTCGCAGGTCTTCCCCGGGTTCAAGCCGGACAGCGGCGGCAGGAAGGGCGACGCCGGCAGCCATGCGCGCAACAACACCGGCGTGTACGCCGACCTCTCGTCGGACCTCACCCGCAAGCTCCTCGTGGACGTGGCGGGCCGCTACGAGCACTACAGCGACTTCGGCTCGACGACGACGGGCAAGCTGTCGGCGCGCTATCAGCTCGTGAAGGGGCTCGCCCTGCGCGGTGCGGCGAGCACCGGTTTCCGGGCGCCCTCGCTGATGCAGGAGTACTTCTCCTCCACGGCGACGAACTTCGTGGGCGGCATCCCCTTCGACATCAAGACGTTCCCCGCCAACTCCGCGGAAGCGGAAGCGCTCGGAGCCTCACCGCTCAAGGCGGAGAAGTCGCGCAACTATGGACTCGGCTTTGCCGCCGAGCCGCTTGCCGGCCTCTCGTTCACGGCGGACTACTACTACGTCGCGATCAACGACCGCATCGTGCTCTCCAACAACTTCACCGGCCCCGCGGCGTCGGCGGCACTCGCCAGCATCGGCATCACGGGGATCCAGGGCGGACGGTATTTCACCAACGCGATCGACACGAAGACGCACGGCTACGACCTGATTGCGAACTATGGCTGGTCGATGTCGCGCAGCTCCGTCCTGAGGCTGTCGGCGGCGTACAACCACAATCGCACGCGCGTCACGCGCGTCGACACGCTGCCCACCAACCTGTCCGGGCTCAAGAGCTCCCTGTTCGACCGAGTGGAGCAGGCACGGATCGAGGTGGGGAATCCGGAGAACAACCTGATCCTCAGCGCGAACTACGACATCGGCCACTTCGGGCTCGTGGCGCGCACCCAGCGCTTCGGCCAGGTGACGTCGTACGGCAGCGCGCCGACGAACGCGTACGGTCCGCTGGACCAGACGTACTCCGCCAAGTGGATCACCGACCTGAGCGGCTCGTACACCTTCGGCCAGCTCACGCTCGCGCTTGGCGCGGACAACATCTTCGACGTCTACCCCGACCGCAACAACAACAACGGGAGCTATCTCGTGCCGCCGGGCGAGAACGGCGGCAGCTCCAACTACGGGATCTTCCCGTACGCCGGCATCTCGCCCTTCGGGTTCAACGGGCGGTTCATCTACACTCGGCTCACCGTCGGCTTCTAGGCACCTGACGTGAAGTCGCGTCGCCCCTCCGTGCCATTCTTCGCACGGAGGGGCGATGTCGCGTCCGCACCCGACGGTCTGCCGCTCGACTCCATCCCTGTTGTGGCGAGCGCCTATATTTGGCGGGTGACGAAGCCGATCTGGACCCCGGACTCCTCGCAGGTCGCGCACGCGAACGTGACGCGTTTCATCCGCGACGCCGTCAATCCACTGGGGGGCGACGCGAGCGACGTGCACGACTCGCACGCGCTGTATGCCTGGTCCATTGCCGAGCCGCGCCACTTCTGGCCCGCGGTCTGGCGCTTCTGCGGGATCATGGCCGAGGACCTCGGTGGTCGCGAATGGGACGAAGTGCTCGTCGGCGCCGGCCGCGTCACCCCTCCCGATCGCGATCTCGGTCCACGCTGGTTCACTGGTGCGCGGCTCAACTTCGCCGAGAACCTGCTGCGTCGCCGCGACGACGCGGAGGCGCTCGTGCTGTGGACTGAGGAGGGCAGGGGGCGCACGCTCTCCTTTGCCGAGCTGGCGCGCGACGTCGCGCGCTTCGCCGCACTGCTGCGGGCCGAGGGTGTCGTTGCCGGCGACCGCGTCGCCGGCTTTCTCCCGAACATTCCCGAGGCCGTAGTGGCGATGCTCGCCACCGCATCGATCGGGGCGCTCTGGAGCTCGTGCTCGCCGGATTTCGGTGTGTCCGGCGTGCTCGATCGCTTCGGCCAGATCGCGCCACGCGTGCTCGTGACGGCGGACGGCTACCGTTACAGCGGAAAGACGCACGACTGTCTCGCCCGCGTGCGCGAGTTCGTCGCGTCGCTGCCGAGTGTGAGCCGGGTGGTGGTCGTGCCGCACCTCGCCGGCGGTGCGGTGCAGGGAGCGCCGGACGTGCCGCGCGCCACCTGGTGGCCGGACGTCCTCGAGGCACACGCGAACGAGACGGAGCCGACATTCACCCGGCTGCCGTTCGATCATCCCCTGTACGTGATGTATTCGTCGGGCACGACGGGACTGCCGAAGTGCATGGTCCACGGCGCAGGTGGTACGCTCATCCAGCATCTCAAGGAGCTGGTGCTGCACACCGACCTGCGCGCGGGCGACCGCATCATGTACTTCACCACCACGGGATGGATGATGTGGAACTGGCTGGTGTCGAGCTTGGCGGTGGGCGCCACGGTGGTGCTCTACGATGGCGCGCCGATGCGCGATGGGCGTCCGGTGCTCTGGGACGTCGTGTCACGCGAGCGGCTCAACGTGTTCGGCACGAGCGCCAAGTGGCTCGCGTTGTCCGAGAAGGCCGGGAGCCAGCCACGCCGCACCCACGATCTCGCCGCGCTGCGCGCCATTCTCTCCACCGGCAGCCCGCTTGCCGAGTCCAGCTTCGATTACGTGTACGGCGAGGTGAAGGACGACGTCCGCCTGAGCAGCATCAGCGGCGGGACGGACATCATCTCCTGCTTCGCGCTCGGGGATCCCACGCTTCCGGTGTATCGCGGTGAGATCCAGACGCGCGGCTTCGGGATGCGCGTCGAGATCTTCGACGAAGACGGGAAGAGCACGGTCGGGCAGCCGGGTGAGCTCGTGTGCACGGCGCCCTTTCCGAGCATGCCCGTGTACTTCTGGAACGACCCCGATGGCGCCAAGTACCGCAGCGCCTACTTCGAGAGCTATCCGGGCGTGTGGCGGCACGGCGACTGGGCCGAGATCACTGCGCATGGCGGTGTCGTCATCTACGGCCGCAGCGACGCGACGCTGAACCCCGGCGGGGTGAGGATCGGCACGGCCGAGATCTACCGTCAGGTGGAACAGCTCCCCGAGGTGATGGAGAGTCTCGTCATCGGGCAACATGTGCCCGGGTCCGAAGGACTCGAGGAGCGTGTAGTGCTCTTCGTGCGCCTCCAGCCCGGCGTGGCGCTCGACGATGCGTTGCGTGACCGGATCAGGAGCCACATTCGCAAGCATGCCACGCCGCACCACGTCCCTGCCCGGATCGTCAAGGTCGCCGACATCCCGCGCACCATCAGCGGCAAGATCACCGAGCTCGCCGTTCGGGACGTCGTTCATGGTCGGCCGGTGAGGAACGTGGATGCGCTGGCCAATCCCGAGGCGTTGCTCCTCTTCCGGGACCTCCCCGAGCTGGCGACCTGACACGTCGGCCGGCCTCTGGTGTACGGTAGTGGTCGCCCGGCGCAGCCGTTAAGTTGAACCAGTCATCACTCAGGGAGTCGAATCATGGCCACGATGGTTGAGCGCGCCGCTGAAGCCCACGACACGTTCCCGATCAATGGCACCGATTACATCGAGTTCTACGTGGGGAACGCGAAGCAGGCGGCCCACTATTACCGATCGGCATTCGGCTTTCAGTTCGTGGCGTATCGAGGTCCGGAGACGGGCGTGCGCGACCGGGCCAGCTACCTGCTGCAGCAGGACAAGATTCGCTTCCTCCTCACGACGGCGATCCGTCCTGACCTGAGCAGCGAAGCGCAGAAGATCGCCGAGCACGTCAGCACGCATGGCGACGGCGTGCGCGACCTCGCGCTCTGGGTGGATGACGCGCGCGATGCCTTCGAGAAGGCGGTGGAGCGCGGCGCCGAGTCGGTGCACGAGCCGGTGGTGTACCACGACGACCAGGGCGAGATCGTCGTTGCCGCGTTCAAGATCTACGGTGACACCATTCATTCGCTCGTCGAGCGGAAGAACTATCGCGGGCTGTTCATGCCCGGCTTCGTGGCCGTGAAGCCGCACTACACCCCGCCGGGCGTGGGCCTCAAGTACGTGGACCACTGCGTCGGCAACGTGGAGCTCGGGAAGATGAACGAGTGGGTGGAGTTCTACGCCCACGTCATGGGATTCCGGAACCTTCTCACCTTCGACGACAAGACCATCAGCACCGAGTACTCGTCGCTGATGAGCAAGG
>DASTGQ010000063.1:0-7833 GCA_035718985.1 Gemmatimonadaceae bacterium | reverse complement strand
TCACGCCCTTGAGCGTGAGCGGCCAGAGGACACCAGCCCACTGCTCCAGCTCCGCGGTGCGGTCGACCTGGATGCGCGAGTAGTCCACGATGTCGCGGTTGGCGCCCATCCACCGCACGTAGAGAAAGTCCGTCGTCGGCCGGCTCGCGAGGGCGAGCATCTGCTTGCGCGGTATCCAGCGTGCGTCGCTCAGGGTGAGCCCGACGTCGTGCTCGGCGAGGAGTGCGATCACCCCCTCGTTGATCCAGCCACGTTGCCGGAACTCCACGCTGAAGCGGATGTCGTGGGGAAGCTTCGGGAGCAGGTTCGCCAGCGCGGGCAGCTCGGCCGGCCCGAAGTCGGGGCCGAGCTGGATGAGGACGGGGCCGAGCTTGTCGCCCAGCTCGCGCGCTCGGTCGAAGAAAAGCTCCGCCACGTCGTCGGCGTCGCGCAGGCGCCGCTCGTGCGTGATCTCCTGCGGCAGCTTGAGGGCGAAGATGAAGCCGGCTGGTGTCCGCTCGTACCAGCCGCGCACCGTCTTCACCGGCGGGACCGCGTAGAAAGTCGAGTCCACCTCGACCGTGTTGAACGCGCGCGCGTACACCGTGAGATAGTCGGCCGGCCGGGTGCCGGACGGGTAGAACGGCCCCACCCACGCGTCGTAGTTCCACCCCTGGGTGCCGATGCGAATGCGCGCGCTCATGGGGAGAATCGGCGCATGCGACGTAGCGATGTCAAGCGAGGCCAATGCATGCCCCCGGTCCCGATCTTGCCCCCTTCCGTTGCAGCAACCTCAAACGGGAGAGCGACATGGACAACCGCGACAACGACTCCATCGAAGGGCGCATCGAGCGCGCGAAGGACCGGGCACTCGGTGCGCACGACCGCCATCCCAGCGCGGGTGACGAAGTCGGTGAGGCAGTAGGCGGCATCGGCGGCGTGCTCGCCGGCGCGGCCATCGGATCGATCGGCGGTCCGGTAGGCACGCTGATCGGCGGTATTGCCGGCGCACTCGGCGGCTGGTGGTCGGGGCGCGCGGTGGCCGAAGCCACGGATGCGCTCTCCCACGAGGACGAGAAGTACTACAACGAGATCTGGGAAGGCATTGCCGACCGGCCGGCCGACCGCTCATTCGAAGACGTGCGCCCTGCCTTCTATCTCGGCCACGTGGCGGCGCACAATCCGGACTACGCGAACCGGAGCTGGGGCGACGTGCAGCAGGACCTCTCGCGGGGCTGGACCGACGAGCACGCGCGGCGCTACGGAAGCTGGGAATCCATGAGCCGCTACGCCGCCGTGGGCTACGAGCGTGGCCGCGAGCGGTTGAGCAACCGGTCGCGCAGCACGGCCAACGCCGGCGAGGGCACGTTCGACCGTGCGCCGACGAACGCCGAGATCCGGAACGAGGAGCGTAGTCGCTGACGCGCTGCGCCCTGATGCACGATGCCCCGCGTCGAGGATCCTCGACGCGGGGCATCGTGTTTCCGTGGCGAGCCGGACGCCTCAGCGACGGACGGTCGTCGTCCAGTGCGCGGTGTCGGCGAGCGAGGCGCGAGTCTGCTCCAGCGTATACGAGGGCTCCGCATACGCCGAAAGTCCCCGCTTGAGCAGCCACGCTCCCAGCGCGAGCTCGATCACGCCCGTGACGAGCGCGCCGAACCACATGTGGCCGTTCATCAGGCGGCCGAGCAGCGAGGTGAGGAGCAGCGTCAACGCCACGAGCATGACCACCATGGCGCCGAAGGCGAGCACCATCCACATCACCCCGCGGCTGGCGCGATGCAGGCTGTCCTTCGCCTCGATCCTGGCCAGCTGCACCTCGTCGGTGACGAGACGCTTGGAATCGGTGGTAAGCCGGCGAATGAGGTCGGTGATTCCGACGTCGGGTTCGACGATGACGGGGCGCGCGGTCACGGGTTCCTCCAGGGGGTACTGATCTGCCCGTGTTCGAGGCAAGAGACGTTCCGCGCCCGCGCTGCTATTCGGGCCCCACGATCTCCACGAAGACTTCTGCCGCCAGTCCGACACCGATGGCGCGGGTCGTCCCCATGCTGCCCGCGCCATCGCCGACCCAGAGCGTGATCGGTCCGTCGTATGGTGCGCGATCGAGGATGCGTACCGTTGCGCCGGGGCGAATGCCGAGCTCGGCCAGGTAGCGCAGCCGCTCGGCGTCCTCGTCCTGGACGCGACGGACGCGCACCCGCTCCCCCACGGCGACGGCGGCGAGGGTGCGCAACGGTGCTTCCTCCACGCGACCGTCGCGCGTCGGGATCGGTGCGCCGTGAGGATCGTGTACCGGGTCGCCGAGCGCCAACGCCATGCGCTCGATGAGCTCATCCGATGCCGCGTGCTCCAGGCGCTCGGCCTCGTTGTGCACGCAGTCCCACTCGTAGCCCAGCACCTCGGTGAGGTAGCACTCGAGGATGCGGTGGCGGCGGAGCGTGCGCAGCGCGGCGCGACGTCCGGCGCCGGTGAGCCGGACCCCGCGATACGGCTCATGCGTGATGAGCCGCTGCTCGGCGAGGCGGCGCATCATGCCGCTGACGGACGCGGGCGAGATAGCGAGGCGGTCCGCGATGTCGTTGGTGGTGGCCGGCGCACCGACGCGCTCGAGGTCGTAGATGGCCTTGAGGTAGTCCTCCACCGGCCCGCTGAGCGCGGGCGTGACGGCGGGCGTCACGATGGCCGCAGGCGGCGGGGCGCACCACGCACCAGCAGGACGGGTACCGTCGTGTGGTGCCGGACCGAGTTGGCGACACTGCCGCGGATGAGGTCCTGGAGCCCGCGATGGCCGTGGGTGCTCATGGCCACGAGGTCGCAGCCTTCGCGCTCCGCGGCAGCGGCGATCTCGCGCGCCGGGTCGCCGCCCGCGAGCACGCACTCCACCGGGATGCCGAGCTGCTCCAGCGCATCGGCGCGCGACTCGATGTACTCGCGGTCCTTCTTCATCTCTGCGCTCTCGCGGAGCGCCAGCTCACGCTGGTTGCGCGCCGCCCAGCCGTCGGCGACGTGGATGAGCACCACCGACGACGCGCACAGGCGCGCGAGATCCTTCACGTGCGCAAGGATCGCTTCGTCGTAGTCGGAATGCTCGAGCGCAACGAGGATGCGATGGTACATCGCGTGAGCGGGGACGCGGCGCGGACGTCGCTCACCTCAGGTGAGCCACCCCCGCACCGTCTGGAGGAGCAGCAGGATGTTCAGCGCCGCAATCACGCCGGCCACGAGGTACGCGAGCACCTTCATCCAGGTCGGGTTGGCGAACCGACCCATCTTCTCGCGATCCGACGTGAACATCACCAGCGGGAACACGGCAAACGACAACTGGAGGCTCAGCACCACCTGGCTGAAGAGCAGCAGGTGCGCCGTGCCGGACACACCACCAAAGATGGCCATCAGCGCGGCCGGCACAATGGCGATGAGCCGTGTGACGAGGCGCCTCAGCCACGGACGCACGCGAATCTCGAGAAAACCCTCCATCACGATCTGGCCCGCGAGCGTGCCCGTGATGGTGGAGTTCTGTCCCGACGCCAGGAGCGCCAGCGCGAACGCCGTGCTGGCACCCGCACCGAGCAGCGGGGTGAGGAGCTTGTGCGCGTCCTGGATCTCCGCGACCTCGTGATGTCCGGTGGTGTGAAAGCTCGCCGCCGCGACGATGAGGATCGCAGCGTTGATGAACAGTGCCATCGTCAGGGCGATGGTGCTGTCGATGAAGGCGAATCGTACCGCCTCCCGCTTCCCTTCCGCGGTCTCCGCGTACTTGCGCGTCTGCACGATGGACGAGTGCAGGTAGAGGTTGTGTGGCATCACCGTGGCGCCAAGGATGCCGATGGCCAGGTAGAGCATCCCCGGATCGCGCACGATCTGCGTGCTGGGGATGAATCCGCGCAGCACGCCGCCCACGTCGGGGCGCGAGAGGAAGAGCTCGAAGGCGAAGCAGATCCCCACCGTGGCCACGAGGACGATGACGAGCGCTTCCAGCACGCGCACGCCACGATTCTGGAGGTAGAGGAGGAGCAGCACGTCCATCGCCGTGATGAACACGCCGATCGCCAGCGGGATGTGGAAGAGCAGGTTGAGGGCGATGGCCGACCCGATCACTTCGGCCAGGTCGCAGGCGGCGATCGCGATCTCGCACATCAGCCACAGCATCACCGCCACCGGCTTGCTGTAGTGATCGCGACACGCCTGCGCGAGGTCGCGCCCGGTGACGATCCCCAGCTTGCTGGAGAGCCCCTGCAGGAGGACCGCCATCAGGTTGGAGAGCAGGATGACGCTGAGCAGCGTGTACCCGAAGCGCGAACCGCCGGCGAGGTCGGTGGCCCAGTTGCCCGGGTCCATGTAGCCAACGGCCACCAGGTAGCCCGGACCGGCGAAGGCGAGGACCTTCCGCCAGGTCGTGGCGCCTGACACCGGCACCGATCGGTAGACCTCGGCGAGGCTCGGCGCGACCCGCGCGCGCCGCCACCCCGTCTCGGGAGGTGGCGGAAGCTCGGGTTCTGGCGTATGAAGACGTAGTGACATGAATCCGGTCGGCAGTGCGCGTGACCCCGCGCGAAAGACGACGCAGGATATTTTAGGGTAACCTAAACATATTTCAAGGGGAGCACTAGCATATGGACGTCACCGCGCTCGGACAGGTCGCGCTCACCGTCTCCGACGTGGCGCGCAGCACGGCGTTCTACCGAGATGCGGTCGGGCTTCGCTTCCTTTTCGCCGCCGGCCCGTCGCTCGCCTTCCTCGACATCGGGAACGCGCGCCTGATGCTCTCCGCGCCGGAAGGAGACTTCACTCCCCGATGCGGCACGGTGCTCTACCTGCGCGTGGCGGATATCCGGTCCGCGCAGGCCGGAATGCGGTCGCGGGGCGTGTCCTTCGTGGACGAGCCGCACCTCGTGGCGCCGATGCCGGACCACGACCTCTGGATGTGCTTCTTCCGGGATCCGGACGAGCACACCCTGGCGCTCATGAGCGAGCGGCCGAAAGGCTCGCCCTGAGCGAGGTCAGCTCGCGGTGCGCGGGGACCGGTCGTCGTCGAACGACTCGCCGGCCGCAGGCACGCCGGCGTACTCGAGGAACTGCCGCAGCACGCGCTCGGTGAGTCCCCATACGGTGTACCCACCGTGCCGGAAGACGCTCACCTGACGGTCGGCGCCCCGGATGTGCACGCTGTCGGTTCCCCACGCCGCCGGTGTGCGCAGCGTCTCGAGCGGCACCCAGAACGCTGCCGCCACCTCCGCGCTCCCGACAATGCGCACATCGCTCCGCACGAGCGCCACGTAAGGCCTGATCACCAGCGGCGGCAGGTGCGGGTTCAGCGGGCTGAGGTCGTCCAGGTGGCCGAGCACGCGCCCGTCGCGCGCGACATCCACGCCCGTCTCCTCGAGCGTTTCGCGCACCGCAGTCGCGGCGAGATCCGCATCGGCCGGCTCGGCGCGGCCGCCAGGACAGGCGATGTGCCCACTCCAGGGATCGCCCTCGGCGTCGGCGCGCTTGATCATGAGCAGCTCGGGCTCGCCGTCAGCACGTGCGCGGAGCACCAGCAGGACGGCTGCGGCGCGCGCGCCTTCACCCAGCGGTATCTCGCGGCCGGGCCGTTCGACCAGCGCACGCGCGAGGTGGCGCACCAGCGGGTGCGCCGCCAACCGATCCAGCTCCGCCGATGGAATGCTCATCCTTGACTGATGTTCACGAGGGTGACGGCCACCGCGCACGACGCGGGCCGCTCAGTCCTCGATGTCGCCACCGGACTCGGCCCAGCCGCGAAAGCCTTCGGCAAGGGAGGTGACCTTGTCGTAACCCATCTGGTGCAGTGTGTCGGCGGCGAGCGCGCTGCGATTTCCGCTCGCGCAGTAGACCACGACGTCCGCGTCACGCGGCACGGCGGCCTCGATCTTCGTCTCCATCGTGCCGCGGGAGATGTGGAGCGCGCCGGGAATGCGACCGAGATTGACTTCCTGCTGGTCGCGCACGTCGAGAAAGGTCACGCCGCCGCGCTCGTGCATCGCACGCGCCTCGGCAACGCTCACTTGCCTGATGCGCGACTTGGCCTCATTGATCAGATCGGTACCGCTCTTCATCTGTGTGTTCCGGGTGGTGGTGAGTGCTGGCGCGCCCGCGACGACTCAGTCCATGATGACGTTCAAGGTGCGAGCGTCGGCGTCGAGCTCGGCGCGCGCGCCGAGTGGGACGGTCCACTGGTCATTCACGTGGCCGAGCGGGATACCGGCGACGGCGGGCACGGCCGCCCCGTCGGCCACATCGCGCAGCACCTCGTCCAGTGCAAGGTTGGGCGCGTCGAGTGGATCGGTGCTCTCGGTGAACTGCCCGAAGGCGATTCCGGCGAGCCGGCTCAGCGCGCCGGAGAGGCGAAGCTGCTGCAACATGCGGTCGACGCGGTACGTCGCCTCGCCGACATCCTCGAGCACGAGGATGGCGTCAGTGTAATCCGGGGCGAAGGGCGTGCCGCTGAGCGCGGCAAGCAGCGCGAGGTTGCCGCCGACGAGACGACCGGCGGCCCGACCACTGCGCAGCGTACGGGCGTGCGGCGCGTCGCCGCACGGATCACGCTGTTCGACGAGGGCGCGAAGGAGTGACTCGCGGGAAAAAGGAGTGAGCTCGCCTCGCGCCGTGGGACCGTGGTAGCTCACCACGCCGCTGCGCACGCCGATGGCGCAGTGCAATGCGGTAATGTCCGAATAGCCGAGCACGGGGCGTGGATGACGGCGCAGCGCGTCGTAGTCGAGCGCGGCGACGATGCGCATTGCGCCGTAACCGCCGCGCACGCACCAGATGCCGTCGATACGGTCGTCGCGCAGGGCCGCGTTGAAGTCGCGCGCCCGCTGCTCGTCCGTGCCGGCGAGATACCCGTGACGCGCGAGCGCGTGTGGCGAGGGGAATGGCTCCCAGCCGAGTGAGGCGGCGTGCTCGATCGCGGCCTCCAGTTCCTGCGCGCCGCGCAACGGGCCGGCCGGCGTGACGAGGGCGACGCGCGCGCCCGCGGAAAGTGGAGGAGGAAGCCGCATGTGGCGCAACGTAGAGAGCGCTATCGCGCGAGGCAACGCCGCGCTGCAGAGCATGGTGCAACCATGCGGCGGGCACGACCACACGGGCGTGTTCGAGCGCCGATTTCGGCACTCGATATGCGCTTCCGTTGCGGACACCCGGAGGGGCAGGCAGGGAGGCTGCGTGTCACGCTCCGGAGGATGTCACAGTCTCAGGAGGGCTTGCATATGACGGATCGCGACCGGAACACTTCAGGGTCATCGGGCAGCAGCCAGAGCGGCAGCAGCTCGTCGGGGAGCTCGAACCGGGACCTGGGCAGCTCGTCGCAGGGCGACGGCCACTCGGCTTCGGATCGGGATCGTCATTCCTCGTCGAGCAGCTCGGGTTCGGACAAGCTCGGTGGCAGCGCGGGGTCGTCATCGGGCTCGCAGGGGAGCGGACGCAGCGCGTCCAGCGGCTCCTCGTCGAAGGGCGACATGAGCGGAAGCTCGGCCGAATCGTCGCGGGACGGCCGCTCCGGATCCTCCGGCAGCAGCGGGTCATTCGGCGGCTCGTCGAGCGGCTCGTCGCGCGGAATGAGCGGTTCGTCGGGCAGCTCCGGTACCTCAGGCGGGATGTCCGGGTCGAGCGGCAGCGGTCAGTCGGGCCGCAGCGCATCGTCGAGCTCATCCGGTTCGTCCGGTTCGTCCGGCGGCTCGGGCGGCTCGGGTGGTTCCGGCAGCTCGGGGTCGTCGGGCAGCAATCGCTGACGTCTGACGGATCAGGAAAGACGAAGGGCGCTCCTGCAGGAGCGCCCTTCGTCTTTCCTGATCCGTCAGACGTCAGCGATTGCTGCCCGACGACCCCGAG
>DASTGQ010000062.1:0-3689 GCA_035718985.1 Gemmatimonadaceae bacterium | reverse complement strand
GGAAGCCGGCGCGCGTCGGCGCAGATGCCATGATCCAGGCGCGTCGATGCGGCGTGCAGCAGCGACTCGGCTTCGTCCACGGCGAACGTCGTGAGCCGCACGCCGCGACGTTCCGCCAGCCGCGCGCTCGCGGCCGGAATGTCGGCGGCTCCGGTCCCGACGTCGAGCAGCGTCGCGCGCTCACCGAGGGCGGGGAGGATCCGCCGCAGCTCGGCGAGCACGGCGTGCGTGCCACCGAGCAGGGTGTTGGCGACGTGCACGTCGCGCAGCGAGCGCTCGCGCACGTCGGCGGGCGTGGCGGGATCGTCGAGGTACTCGAAGCCGCGCCGGCGGCGAGGCGCCAGCATCCGGAGGTCAGCGCTCCAGCTGGGCGTAGCCGCCCCGGTAGTAGAGCAGGGGCCTCGCCGAGCGCGCGGTCGCGCGTTCCACCTCGCCGATGAAGATGGTGTGGTCGCCCGCTGGATGCGCGGCCACCATGCGACACTCCAGGTGCGCGAGCGCATCCTCGAGCAGCACGACGCCTCGCTCACCACGCGAGAAGCCGATTCCCTCGAAGCGGTGCATCGATTCCACGGTGGAGAAGCGGCGCGACAGCGCCTCCTGTTCGGCGGCGAGGACGCTCACGCCGAAGTGGTCCGACGCCGCGAGCACGGGATGCACCGATGCCGCCTGGTCCACGCACACCTGGATGAGCGGCGGATGCAGGCTCACCGAGGAGAATGCGCTCACCGTGAGCCCGGCGTCGCGGCCGTCGGGGTCGCGGGTGGTGACCACGGTGACCCCCGACGCGAAGCGCCCGAGCACGCTGCGAAAGGTATCTGGATCGAGCGTCATGCTTCAGGAGCGGAGGGTGACGACGGGGCGGGACGTCGAAAGAGATTCAGCAGGTAGCCGGCGCGCAATACTTCGGCGGCAGGCACGAAGTCGCCGGTGACGCCGACGAGCAGGTCGGCCATGTCCTTGCGCGCCGACAGCACGCGCGCGAAGTGATTGATGGCGGGCGCGAAGCCGACCGCCGAGCCGATCAGTCGCTCCACCATCCACTTGCCGCGGAACTCGTCGCACCGCGCGCGGTCGTACGCTGCGAGTGCATCGTCCATGTCGCGCGTGTGTTCGGCGCCGAGGGCGCGGAGCGCGAACGGCGCGAGGAGCTCGCCGCCCCGAAGCGCCACGTAGATCCCCTCGCCGGTGAAGGGATCGAAGAAGTCGGCGGCGTCGCCGACGAGCGCGGCGCCTGGCGCCCACGCGCGCCGCGCGTGCGAGGCGAACGGCCCGGTGGCCATCACCGGTGTTACCCGCCGGGCTCCGGCGACGCGCGGCGCGAGCTGCGGACGATCACGCAGCCATCGGTCGAAGAACGCGTTCCGGTCGGCGCTCACCTCGCGCGCCGCGCTCGCCGGCACCACCATCGCCACGTTGGTGAGGCCACTGTCCACCGCGGCCAGTCCGACGTAGCCCACCCCGCGCTCAACGTGCATCTCACCCCACGCGCCGACGTCGCCGAAGGATTCGAAGTGCGCCACGAGCGCGAGCCGCTTCGGCCAGCGCCGCCGCCGCGCGAGTCCGAGGCGGCTGGACACCACCGAGCGGAGTCCGTCGGCACCGACGACGAGGCGCGCGTGCAGCTCGCTCGACGTTCCGTGCGCGTCGAGCACGCGCACGCCCACGGCACGGCCGCTCGCATCGCGGAGCACGTCGGTGACGCGCACGCGCTCGCGCACTTCCGCACCCACTTCGCGCGCGCGTTGCAGCAGGATGGGGTCGAGCTTCGTGCGCCGCAGCGCGAGCCCACGGTCGCGGAAGGCGGGGAATCCGTGCGATGCGGCAAAGTCGCCGCGGATGAGGGCGCCGTTCGGCGCGCGCACCGTCATGCCCGCCAGGTGCGCCGCGCCGGCCGACTCCACGAGGTCGAGCACGCCCATGTCGTGCAGCAGTCGCGACGCCTGCGGGCTCAGGTACTCGGCGCAGGGCTTGGATCGCGGGAACTGCGCGCGGTCCAGCAGCAGCACGCGCGCCCCGGCCCGCGCGAGCGCGAACGCGGTTGACGAGCCTGCGGGCCCCCCTCCGACGACGATGACGTCATGCTCCGGCAGTACCGCACGCGCGCGCATCAGGGAAGGCTAGGCAACGGCCACCGTTGCGGCCACCGCTGCGCCGACGAGGGTGGCGCACAGGTTGACGAGGTCGTTGTCCAGCCACGCCACTCCGCCGGCGAGCTCGGTTGCGGTGCCGCAGTCGTGCAGGCGACGTTCGGTGGCGAGGTTGCACTGCGGGCAGTGGCGCCGCTCCTGCACCATGGCGCCGAGCAGCGAGTCCGCCAGCGCGCCCGCCACGCCACCCGCGGCGGCGGCGAGCACGCTGTTGCCGAGCCCGAGCGCACGACCCGCGAACGCGACGAGCAGCGCGCCACCGAGCATTCCGAGCGAGCCGGCCAGCGTGATGCCGCCCGAGGTGCCGGCGGGCACCGGCCGCCAGCCGATGACGGAGCGCGGCTCTCCACCCACGAGCGTGCCGATCTCCGTGGCCAGCGTGTCCCCCGATGCGGCGGCCAATGCGCCGACTGTGGCCGCCGCCAGGAGCTCTCCGTTGCCGGCCGCGACATGCGTGGCGAGGAACGCCCCCGCGGCGAACACGCCGCCGTTGGCCAGCACCTGCACCGCGTCACGTCGGCCCGCCTTGGCCACGACTCCGCTGGTGCGTCGCTCCTTGGCGTCGGCGCCCACCCTGGAGCAGGTGACGGCGACGACGAAGTAGACGATGAGGAGCGCCGCCCACCCCCAGCCTGCGATCAGGCAGAGCATGCCGACCACCGCCGCCGCGACGGTGCCGCTCACCGTGAGCGCGCCGGCGGCAAAGGCGAGGACGGCGACGACGAGCGCGACGAGCGGGGCGAGGAGCATTGCACGATCTTAACAGCCGTGGTGATCGGGCGGCGCGGCGGACGGGGTGCCCTACCCCAGTTCGATACAGCCGGTCTCAGGATGCACGATGAATGAACGCCCATATGTCTACGAGCCCATTGAGTCCCGTACCCCTGTCGCGCTACCTTCCTCGTCTGCCTCTCATCGACGTTTCATGCTCGCCACGGTAGACGCCCTCCTCCCCCTCAGCCTCCTCGAGGCCGTTCGCGACGTCGACACTCCGGATGGAGTGCTCGAGACCGAGTTCGTGGACGAGCTCCGCAACAAGCGCTTCGGGCTCAGCGACACGGTCTACACGCAGATCAAGCGCTACTCCGACGCCGTGCGGCGCAACCACCGTCCGGCGCAGGACGAAGTGGTCGCACTGGCGCGTCTGATCGGTCGTCGTCCGGACGCCGAGGCGGTGCTGCGCGCCGCCGGCCGCTACCTCGCGCACGAGGCGTACAGGACGGTGCCCTCCGTGACGCGGACGGCGATGCACGTGCTCCCCTCGTTCATCTCGCGGCCGATGGCACTGCGGCGCGTGCGCAGGATCGCGCGGCGCTACCTCAACGCGAACGTGCGCCGCGTCGGCACGTACATCCTGCTCGAGGTGCCGCGCTCCATCACGCTCGGCGTGGCGCCCGGCGGCATCGGGTGCGCGTTCTACGAGTCCACGCTGCGCGAGCTGCTCAAGCTGCTCGTCGGTGACACGGGCGCCGTGGAGCACACCCGCTGCGAAGGACGCGGCGAGGGCGCATGCGAGTGGCGAGCCGACTGGCGCGGCGC
>DASTGQ010000061.1:0-5847 GCA_035718985.1 Gemmatimonadaceae bacterium | reverse complement strand
GCACTTCACGCTGCTGTTGCTCGAGTTCATCGAGGTGACGGGGATGGCGCTGCTGTTCTGGCTGGCGCCCGTTGAGGAGAAGCACTTCTCCGACGCCGCGGACATGGCGTTTTACTGGTCCTTCATGGTGCTGTCGTGGATACCGCTGTACGTGCTCTGCTTCCTCGTGCCGCGCTGGATCTGAGCCATGGATAACTACGATCGCAATTCGCGGAGGCCGTTGCCGAACGAACGTGAGCTGCGGACGGAAGTGATCGGCCATGGCCGTGAGCCGGCGCGCGTGCTGCAATGGCTCGGATTCTTCCTCGCGCCGGCGGTGTTCTTCGTTCACCTCGAAGTCGCCTACGTGCTGATCCCGTGGGAGTGCACGAAGCAGAACGAGTTCTGGCAGCACCTCGTGGGGTTCCTGGCGGTCGTGCTCTCCCTTGCCGGCGTCGCCGCGGCGTGGACTTCGCGCGCGCGGGCGAGCGAGGCGGGCGAGCATGCACCCGGCCACCCGGTGGAGGGCCCGGGCGCGCTCTTCCGCACGCGATTCATGGGCGACACGGGCCTCGGCATCGCCGCGGTGCTCACGCTGATCCTGCTCATGCAGTGGATCGCGGGCTTCTTCATCACGGTCTGCCAATGAGACCCGGAAGTCGGGAGGTCGCGAGGTCGGGTATCGGGCAACGGCATGCCCGGACGACGTGGGCGCTTCGCGTCGGCGCATTGCTGCTCGCGGTGACGCTCGCCATGGCCTGCGGCGACGAGCGCTACAACGACGAAGCGGTGGCCAACATGGTGGGGGGCAACCCCGCCCGCGGACCACAGCTCCTGCGCAGCTATGGGTGCGGCACCTGTCACACGATCTCCGGCGTGATCGGCGCCAACGGGCTCGTCGGGCCGCCGCTCACCGGTGTCGCGCAGCGTTCGTACATCGCCGGCGTGCTCCCCAATGCCCCGGAGAACATGGTGCGCTGGATCGAGGACCCGAAGGCCGTCGACTCGCTGACCGCCATGCCCAACGTCGGTGTCGCTCCCGCCGACGCGCGCGACATCGCTGCCTACCTCTACACCCTGCGCTGACGATGTCTTCGCGGCTCATCTCGATCGCTGTCCTTCTTTGCCTCGGTGCGTGTGGTCCGCAGGGAAGTCCCGGCCCGCGCGCCAAGGGTCCGAGCGACTCCGGCCCCGACAGCGCCACCGCCGCCGACGGCGTGCGCACCGGCTATTCCGTGTCGGAAGCGCGCTTCGTGCGGAACATCATCGGCTTCCAGGGTCCGGAATCGGTGCGCTATGATCCCGACCAGGACGTGTTCTTCGTCTCGAACATGGTGGGCTACGGCTCGGCGAAGGACGGCAACGGCTACATCTCGCGCGTCAGCGCCGCCAACCCCGACTCGGCCGAGGTGTTCGTGCAGGGCGGAAAGAACGGCGTGGTGCTCGACTCGCCCAAGGGGATGGCGATCCACGGTGACACGCTGTGGGTCGCCGACATCAACATCCTGCGCGGCTTCGACCGCAAGACCGGCGCGCCGCTGGCCAACATCGACTTCACGCCCTACGGCGTGCTCCAGCTCAACGACGTGGCGGTGGGCCCCGACGGGCAGGTACGCGTGACGGACACCGGCATCATCATGGGCCGCCTCGGCGTGCAGCACAAAGGCACGGACCACATCTTCGTGCTCGGCCCGGGCGGCACGATCACCGCGCCGCAGCAGGGCCCGCAACTCCACCAGCCGAACGGCATCACCTGGGACTCGGCGGGGAAGCGCTGGATCGTCCTCTCCTTCGACCGCCTGCACGGCGAGATCGCCGAGCTCCCGCTCGACATGTCGACGCGCAAGCCGATCTTCCAGTCCACCGTGGTGACGGAGCTCGACGGCGTGGAGATGCTCCCCGACCACGCGATCATGTTCACGAGCTGGGCCGACTCGAGCATCCACGTGCTGTCAGGCGGCCGCGATCGCCGGATCATCCGGCAGGTCCCGGTGCCGGCGGACATCGGCGTGGACACGAGGCGGCACCGGCTGGCGATCCCGATGTCGATGCTCGGGCGGGTGCAGTTGTGGGATGTCTCGGCGGTCCGCTGAAGCTGCTGGAGCCAGTCGTTGGTGTCCGGTCGGGAGTCCCGCGGCAAAGCTCGAAGTTTCAGCTCTTGGCTCTCAGTACCGATCGTGGTCACTGACGGCCTTGCGACTCCTCGTACCGCGGCTGGAATGGATCGGTGCGGCGGACCTGCGAACGGCGTTTCCAGACATCGATGCGGCGCGTACACAAAGTGGGGCGGCATCGCAAACGCAGCTTGCGGTGCCGCCCCACCGTTCCATTGTGGCCTTCGCTGCTACCCACTCTCGCCGGAGGAAGAACTACGAGGCAAACGGTCAGCTGACAGCTGAAACTTTCAGCTTTGCCGTGGCACTCCCGACATCCTCAACTGGAACCGGGAACTGCGGAACGAGGCAGTGAACAGTCCAGTCGCTGGTTCAGCTCCCAGTGTCACCGGTGCGGCGGTGGCTCCCTGAACAACCGCTTGAACCAGCGCCACAGCCCTCCCTTCTGGCGGGTGCGGACTTCCTCCACCCCGCCGACGAAGGAGCGGAACAGCATCTCCACCGCGCCCACGCGGAGCGTCGCGCCGGTGTGCAGCTCGCGTTCGCCCGCCACGCCGTAGCCGTCGACGAACGTCCCGTTTACCGAGCGGAGATCCACCACGTACCACGTGTCGCCCTTGCGCAGGAGCGTCGCGTGCGCGGACGAGACGCTCTCGTCGCGGAGGCGGACGTCGCTCTGCTCGCCACGGCCGATGGAGCACACCGCGCGGTCGATCTGGAAGGATGCGCCGGCGAACGGTCCGCGGATGATCTCGAGGCTCGCCGTGGGGTGGCGGCGGCTCGAGGCGCGCGTCTGCTCGGAGACGATGGTGCTGCGCAGGTTGGACATGTCGAGGATCGTCGTCGGCGCGCGGCTCTTCGCCGCGGGCGACTCGGTCCCTTCCACGTCGTAGCGTAGCTCCTCGTCGTGCAGGCGCAGCACGTCACCCGAGTCGAGCAGGCGCGTCGCCCCCATGCGCTCCCCATTCACCAGCGTGCCGTTCGAGCTCTCGTCGGTGAGCAGGTAGCCGCCGGGAACCGGTGCGATGGACGCATGGCGGCGCGACACCCCGTTGTCCGGGAGCACCACGTCGCAGTCCAGGTCGCGGCCGATGGAGATGCGGTTCCCCTTGAGCTCGAACACCGCGCCGGTGCGCAGGTTGACGAGGCGCGCCGTGGGTGCGGGGGCAGCGGTGCCGGCGTCCCCCGCGATGGCGCCATGCGAGCCGCTGACGGCCGCGGCGGGCTGCTCGGTCGTGCCGAAGGCGTCGTAGACGAGCCGCATGCCGGCGACATCGATCGTCGCGCCATTACGCATCTCGACCGCAGCGACGCCGAGCGGGACGTCGTTGAGGCGGACGACGACGGCGGCCGTGACACGCTGGATGAGGGCCGGTCCCTGCTCGGGGAGCGTGATCGTCGCCACGGTCGGCTGGAACGCGAGGCCGGCGATGGGCAGCGCATCCGGTCCGCGCCCTCCGAGGGTATTCCTGCCGGGACGCAGCACGGCGTGCTCGGTGCCTGATTTCAGTTGCGGCATGGCAGCCGTATGGCTCGTAGTCGTGTCGGCTGGTATCTGGCTGCGGTGGCGCTCGAGCAACTGCGACGGCACCATCTCATCCTCCCGGCAGGCTGAGCTACAAGCTCGTGCTCAGCGCGCAGCGGAGCCGTGACCCACCTCACCATTGGGGCGGACGGGTCCGGCTCCCGGGAACTGGTGCGGGCCTCAGGCGTTGCCTTCGCGACGGCGGGTGGCCCAGCCTTTCTTCGCGGCGCGGCTCCGCTCCTCGTGCGTCATGCTGCCGCTGCTGGAGTCACGCTTGCCGCGCCCCGACCCGCCGGGCTTGTTCCCGCCGCCCGTCTGCTTGTTCACGGTCGCCCAGGCGCGGCGCTCCGCTTCGTCCTTTCCCACACCGCGCTTCTCGTAGCCCTTCTCGATGTGGTCCTCCATCCGCTCCTGCTTGTCCGTGTACTTGCTCTTGTCTCCGCGTGCCATGAGTGAACCTCCCGGTAGATGGTACATGCACCCATCGAGCAAGCACTGGTCCATTGGAGACGAGCGGGGCCGATATCGGGACCATTCCAAGTCGCTTTCGACGTGAGATCGCGGGCCGCGACGGGCCTCGCGGCACAGATGAGCTGCTCGCCAGGCGGATTAGGGGTCAGCGCCGGAGTGACTGGCCTCCTCGCTCCTGGGATCTCCGTCCGAGTGGGAACGCAGATCGTCGCCCTGCGTGGATCGACGCAGATCCGCGTTGCCGACGACAAGGAGCTTTCCCGACTGAGCGGCCAGGCCAGGCGCAAGGACCCGTCCCGACTACGGACGCCAATCGAGCTCACCGACTCGAACGTCGGTGAACGAACGAGCGCCCCGCAGCGATGCGGGGCGCTCGTGCAAGGACCGCGGATGAACTGACTACTGCCGCACGATCACGAGGAAGCGCGACGGGCCCCAGAAGCGCGCCGGCTCGGCGATCTTGAGGTTGCCGCGGAAGGTGTCCTTGTCGCGGTCGCTCACCGTGGCGTAGTCCAGGCTCTGGCGCGAGACCACCTTGTACCGGCTCGTGGAGTCGGGCACCTGAATGACGTTCGTGGCGCGCTGGTCCATCTCGGTGAACGCATTCGGGTCCGCGTTGCGCGAGATCTGCAGCGTGCGGCCCGGGTGGGCGATGAGCAGGTTGGCGCCGCCCTCGCGCACGATCACGCCGCGCTTGAGCAGCTCGTCCTCGCTGCCGATCACGTAGAACGCCTTGCTCTTCTGCGTCTCGAGGTCGGCGATCGTCGCGCCAAGGCGCACCGTCTCACCGGTCAGGCTGTCGATGCGCGTGGACATCGTCCCCATCATCGCCGTCTGGCGCTGGATCGTCGTGTTGAGGTCGGCGATCATCGTCGAGTCCTGCGCGAGCTGCGCGCGGAGCGCGGTGTTGTCCTTGTTCGCGCGGGCGAGCTGCGACGCGGTCTGCTGCGCGCGCGCCACGAGGGCGTCCACGCGCGCCATCACGGCGCGGCGGTTCTCGATCTGCTGCGCGAGCGGATCGAGCGATGCGTTCTTCTTGCCCTTCGGCAGTCCCTTCACCTTCGAGATGCTGCTGTCGATGTGAATGATGAACTCGTCCGCCTGCAGCACGACACGCGTGAGCGAATCCTTCTGGGCGGCGAGCTGCGTGGCGAGCCGCGCCTGTTCGGTGGCAGTGGCAGCCGTCGCGCTGTCGGCACGTGCGTGTTCCTTGGACGGGCCGCATGCGGCGAGGCCGGCAGCGGCCACGATGGCGAGCGCGGAAAGGCGGGTGTTCATGTGCGGGGACTCCATGCGGGGCGAGAGGACGACGGGGACAGGATGAGGACGCGCGGCTGAGGCAGGGGTTACGAAGGCGCCGGCGCGGGGTGTTGCAGGGTGGGCAAGACTAACGACCCCCGCCAACCCCTCGCCAGCAGCCGCGTCACACCCCGCGCGTGACTCGGCGCACACCGCCATTGACGGAGTAGTCGCCGTCTGGTGAAGATCTACGGAGGAGGACCGATGGACCGATGGACCGGAACTGCGAACGGATTCGCCGTTCCGGACGCTCTTTCGTCCGGTCCTCCGGTCCTCCGGTCCTCCGGTCCTCCGGTCCTCCGGTCCTCCCTCATCCCCCTCCCGTGCTCTTCGTCGACAACCTGGACTCCACGGACGCGAGCCGGAACCTCGCCCTCGAGGAATACGTCCTCCGCCACCGCATGGGCGAGGACGACCTCCTGCTCTTCTACGTGAATGCGCCGGCCATCATCATCGGCC
>DASTGQ010000060.1:0-4016 GCA_035718985.1 Gemmatimonadaceae bacterium | reverse complement strand
GGAGGCGTGATAGTACAACGGCTGCCACTGCACGAGCCCCGCCGAGTGGCTGAGCAGGTTCCGGACGGTGATGCTGTCCTTGTGCACGTCGCGGAAGTCAGGCAGGTAGCGATAGACCGGCGCATCGAGGTCGATGCGACCCTGGTCCACGAGGAGCATGACGCCCATCGTGGTGCCCATCACCTTGGTGACGGAGGCGAGATCGAACATGGTGCCCGTGGTCATCGGCGGCGGCGCCGCGATGCGGTGCCCCTCATAGTCGTTGAGCTGCGCGACGCCGAAGGCCGTGTCGTGATATAACCGGCCGTACCGCGAAACGACGAACACCGCGCCCGGCGTGAGCTTCCCGATCGAGGCAGCGATCAACGAATCGGCTTTCGCCATGCCGCGCACGAGGCCGGGCGCTCCGTCCGCCGGAGTCCGCAGCACTGCGGACGTGGTCGCCGGTACTGGCGTCGTGGAGGGCGACGGCGTCGGCGACGGAATTCCGGTGCACGACGTCGCGAAGATGAGCAGGGCGCCAATACAGGATTGCTTCATGATTTGACCGCTGGGTTGGTCGACGCGGCAGAAGCCACGCCGAGCCGCTCGGCCAGGCGCAGCGCATCGAACGGGGCATGGACCTTGGCGTCGTTGTCGAAGTACACGTACACGTCGTGCGCGCCACCGGCCACGCTTCGCCAGCCGGCGATGCGCTTCGACCACACGTCGAGCTCCTCGTCGGTGTACCCACTGGCGTAAAGCTGCTGCGAGCCGTGAAGGCGCACGTAGACGAAATCGGCCGTCACCTCTTCAGCGTACGGGAACTTGCCGGCGGTGTCGGCGATGACGAACCCGCAGCGGTGCTCGCGCAACAGGGCGTAGAACTCCTCGTGAAAGTACGAGGGGTGCCGCACCTCGAATGCGTGCCGATACTTCACGGGCGCAGCGGCGTCGACGAGGGCGCCACGCCGGAGGCGGGTGTCGTGCTGGCGCGCTACTGCCTCCGCCTCACGCGCGCTGCGCGGGAGCTGGCGCATGAAGCCGTCCAGCCGCTCCGCGTCGAACCGGTACGTGGCCGGCAGCTGCCACAGGAAGGGGCCGGTGCGCCGCCCGAGCGCCAGCACGCCGCTCGCGAAGAAGTTGCCGAGCGCTGTCTGGACGTTGCGGAGCTTGAGGTTGTGGGTGATGAAGCGCCCGCCCTTGACGGCGAAGATGAAGTCCCGCGCTGGCACCTCAGCCACCCACCGCTCGAACACGGTGGGTGACTTGAGGCTGTAGAACGTGCCGTTCAGCTCGATGCTGTTGAAGCGTCGGCTCGCGTACTCGAGCCATCGGCGCGCGGGCAGGTCGTCCGGATAGAACCGGCCGCGCCACGGCTTGTAGTCGTAGCCGCTGATCCCGACGAACGCGCGTCCCGGCATGGGCTCAGCGTCGGCGGCTGAGGCTCTCCTTGTAGCTGCGCGGCGGCGTCCCGCAGCGCGGCGCCGGGATCTCGCGTCCGGTGCTGGCATCGAGCGCGGGCACGCGTCGCTCGCGGCCGAGCGTCGTCGGATCCTCCGACGCCTGATACGCGAGCATGGCGAGGAATGTGGCGTTCCGGCGGACGACGTCCCAGCTGATCTTGTCGTAGGTGTCGCGGTTCGTGTGCCAGGTGTAGTCGTTGTAGTCCCAGTCCGCGGAGTTCAGGAAAAAGCCCGGCGCGTTGCGACAGGCGAAGGCGTCGCTGTCGGTGCTCTCGTTGTGGGCATAGCCGGGAAACTCGAGGGTGACGCCCCGCCACACGTCCTCCGGCATCGTCGACATCCACTTCGCGAAGTGCTCCGGTGCGTCGAGGAAGCCGGCGGTGACGATGCGATCGATGTTGCCGGTGCCGTTGTCCTGGTTGAGCAGCACCTGGAAGCCCTCGAGGATCTCCGGGTGATCGGCGGCGAACGCTCCGGAGCCGATGTCGCCTTCCTCCTCGCCACTCCAGTGGCCGGCGAGGATGGTGCGCTTCGGCTGTGGATAGGCCGTGTGCAGGATGCGCATCGCCTCGAGCATGATGATGGTGCCGGTACCGTTGTCCGTGGCGCCGCTGCCGCCATCCCACGAATCGAGGTGCGCCGAGAGCATCACGTACTCGTTGGGCTTCTGGCTTCCCTTCACTTCGGCGATGGTGTTGTACACGGGCGCCTCCTGCGGCGCGAGCTTCGATTCGGCCACGGCGTGCACCACGGGGTGCTGGCCGTTCTGCGCCAGGCGCGAGAGGAGGCCATAGTCTTCGCAGCTCACGTCGAAGCTGGGTGCACGGTCGGTGCGGGCGGAGAAGATCTTGTCCACGCCCCAGCCACGCGACCACGTGTTGGTGAGGACGCCGGCCACGCCCGCGGCATCGAGCTGGGCACCGAGCGTGCGGGGGTTCACTCGCATGGCAGTGAGCTGCTCACGCCACTGACGCATCGCCGTATCGCGAGCGGCCTGCATGGCCTGGTAGGTTGCCGGCGTGGCCCACGCCTGCCAGCTGGTGTCCGGCCGGCAGGTCGGTTGCGGGAAGGACATCAGCACGAACTTGCCGCGCACTGTCCCGAGCCAGCGCACGAAGCCCGCGCTGTCCATGGTGGCACCATATACCGGAAGGGTCACCACCTCGGCCGTGACGCCACCACTTGGCGTTGCCGGGCTCCAGGCGAGCTGGGTTGCCTCGAGGGTGCGCGCCCGCGGCTGGACCAACTCCAGGCGGCTCTGCCCGCGCGTCCAGTCACGCCAGGTGCCGTACTTCTCGTTCCGCGCCGCGATCCCCCACGACGTATAGGTCTTCACCAGCCAGTCGTTGGCCGCCCGGTTCGCCGGCGAGCCGGTGAGGCGCGGACCGATGGAATCCATCAGCACCTGCGCGAGCTTCGCGGCCTGCGAGTGCTGCATCCCTTCCTGGTAGAGGCGCTGGATCACCTGGTCGGTGGTCGGCGCACCGAGCGTGGGAATTTCCTGTGCCGAGATGGGCGGCGCGAATGCGAGCAGGCTGGCGAGAGAGGCGGTGGCGGCGAGCCTGCCCCTGGTCGAGGGACGATTCATGTCGAGCTGTCCGGGTACGATGCGAGGGCGCACCGTGGCGATCCCACGGGCGTCACCGTAAGTTGCACCGACTCACGCGGAGCCGCACGGTGCAGCGCGAAACGCCCGTCACGTCGTTCCCGACCGCTCCCACCCCCGAGCTATTCGCAGCTCTCTACGATGAGCTGCACCGGCTCGCGGAATCGCACCTGCGCCGCGGCGCGGACGGATTGGGGCTCAGCACGACGACGCTGCTCCACGAGGCCTACCTGGACCTCGCCTTGCGACCGTCGCTGGACTTTCCCGATCGCTCGCGATTCCTCGGCTATGCCGCGCGCGCGATGCGTGGCATCGTCATCGACTACGCGCGGCGCTCGCGCGCGCTCAAGCGTGGGGGCGGTTCGTTCGAGATCACGCTGACGAGCGCCTCGGTGGCCCCGGAGCTGGCGACTGATGCCGAGGAGCTCAGCGGGCTCTCCGACGCGCTCGACGAGCTCGGGGCGCTGGAACCGGCCCTCGCCGAGCTGGTGGACCTGCACTTCTTCTGCGGCTACTCACTAGGCGAGGTGGCGGCGCTTCGTGGTGTGTCCGAGCGAACGGTGCAGCGGGAGTTCCGGAAAGCGAGGCTGCTGCTGCAGCATGCCATGCTCGGCCGAGCTGACGACGGCTCCGCGCGCGAGTGAGCCAGGTGCCGGCTCGCGCTCAGTGTGCGACTGCAAATGCCTGGACGCGCGCTGCCTCGTCCGCGCGCCCCTCCGATCCATAGAGCTCCTGCAGGCTGCGTACGGCGAGTCGCCGGCTGGCAATCGACAGCGTGGGTCGGCGCGTGTTCAGGACCCCGAGCAGGAGGGGCTCCGCCTCCGTCACGCGCCCTTCATCGAGCAGCACCCGGCCGAGAAAGAGCCGGGCGCGGTCGGCGATCGGGTTGGGCTCTGGCCGTTGCGCGACGCTCGACGCGAGTACGCCCCGCAGCGTCCGCTCCGCCTCGGTGTGCCGACCGAGCA
>DASTGQ010000059.1:0-7660 GCA_035718985.1 Gemmatimonadaceae bacterium | reverse complement strand
TTTGGAGCTCGAGTCCGGCCCCGCGAAGCTGCATCTGCCGCGTGAAGTCGTGGGCGCGGTTGACGTGCAGCATGACTTCGCGTGCATCCGCCTGCGCCGTGCTGGTGGCGGCCGGCACGGCGTTCACCGGCGCCGAATCTCCGGCGGCACGGAGCGTGGCCTGCATTGCCGCGCGTCGCAGGCGCAGGCCGCCGTCAAACGGGGACAGTGAATCGGACGTCTGCCCGGAGTCCGGAGCCGTGCTGTCGCGCCCGACGAGTGTCGAGCCTGCCTGCGTCACGCCCAGGGTTGCGCTATCCACCGCGCCCGAGCTCGCCGTGCGAGTGGACAGCGATGTGTCGAACGCGCTTGCCCCGACGGGCGCGGGGGGAGTCTTCGCCTCGCCGCGTATGAGGGCACGGAGCTGCACTGGCGGACGAAGCGCGAGCGCGCTGCCCGCGATCACGATTGCCATGCTCGCGACGAGTAGCCCTCCGCGCCGGCGCGTCGCCGGCAGGGTCGCGACGCGCGGACGTGATGTCGTCGCTGGCACTGCTGCCAGCACGGGAGGGGTCATGACCCGCGTCGCTGCGCCGGCGACGACGGCCGCGCCGTGGAACGTCGGCAACCCGGTCGCGCCGCGCACGTCGCGCGCGAAGTCCAGCACGTTGTTGTAGCGCTCATCCGGCTCGGGGGCGAGCGCCCGGTCCAGCGCCTTCTGCACCCGTGGCGGCCACGGCACCGATGGCTTCACCTCGGCAAGCGTGAGCGGCCGCGCCGTGAGCCGCTGCACGAGCGACTGCTTCGACGTGAGCGCCGGGTGCGGCAAGGCGCCCGTCAGCATGTTGAACAGCACCAGCCCCAGCGAGTACAGATCAGTACGCGAGTCGAGCGCCTCACCCGCGATCTGTTCGGGGCTCATGTACTCCGGCGTCCCGACGGCCATGCCGAGCGACGTCACGGTCTGGTCGTTCGACTGTGTCGTCTTCGCGATCCCGAAGTCCACGATCTTCACCTGCTCCCGCCCATCGTGGAGCGTGGTGACGAGCACGTTGTCAGGCTTCAGGTCGCGATGGACGATGCCGAGGTGGTGCGCAGCGTGCAGGCCATCCGCGATCTGACCGGTCAGCTCTGCCGCGCGCGCCGGCACGAGGGGCCCGCCTTCGCGAAGGATCGCGGTGAGGGTCCGTCCCTCCACGTACTCCATTGCCAGGTAGAGCGTGCCGTCCTCGGTCTCACCGAAGTCGTAGATCGCCGCCACGTTCGGGTGGTTGATGCGGCTGGCGTTCGAGGCCTCGCGGTTGAACCGGCTGATGGCCTCGGGGGTGGGCGCGAGCGAGGGGCTCATGACCTTCACCGCGCTCAGGCGCCCCATCCGGACGTGTTCGGCGAGATAGACGCGTCCCATCCCTCCTTCTCCGATGGTCCGCAGCACCCGGTACCGATCGGCGAGAACCTTTCCGATGAAGGGATCACCCGCGCCAATCGGCAGGATCAACCGGGCCCCGTCGTTGGGGCAGGTTTCCTGACCGGGACCGTACTCGGTGCGGCACAGCGGACAGACGTTCACGATGGCTGCGCTGGGGTGTGGCTGGCGGAGACGCCTCGGGAGAAGGACAATCGGAGGCGCCGCGAGGTCACGGACTGGAGCGACGGACTCCCGCTCCGGCCCGAGTCCTGCGGCGCTGAAATGACGCGCCCGCCCCGGGCGGGGTCGCACCTCAGGGAGGACTCTCATGCATCTGCTGCTGCTCGCGCTCTCGCTGCAGGTACGAACGGTCGCGCTGTCCCTGCCCCCTCAGCCGCACCCATCCGCCGACGCGGCCGCCGATTCGGCACGTGATGCGAAACGCGCCCGGAACGAGCAGGCCTCCTTCGAGCGCGCCCGGCGCGCGTATCTGCCTTCCGCGCCAGGCGGCGAAGGGCGGTGCGATGTCCACGTCGGACGCTTCTGCTGGTGGTCCGACGAGACGAAACCGGAGCTCCCGCCCGAAGCGCCGGCGGTCGTGGCGCGCCGCTACCTGCTCGTCTCGCTCTTCGACTCCCTCGCGGCCGTCCACCCGGGCGACGACTGGATGGTCGGCATGGCAGTCCATTACCGCGTGGAGGCGCACCAGTTTGCCGGCGCCGACAGTGCAGCACACGCGTGTCGGGGAACCGCGTGGTGGTGCGCCGCGCTCACGGGCTATGCCGCCCAGGCACGTGGCGATGTCGCCGTCGCCGACTCCGCGTTCTCCGCGGCGCTGGCGATGATGCCCGCACAGCAGCGCTGCCACTGGACCGACATCAGCACCCTCCTGCCGGGCGACGCACGCGGGCGATACGAGAAGCTCGACTGTGCCGAGCGAGGCGCCGTCGAGACTCGCTACTGGGCGCTTGCGCGTCCGCGACTCGCCGCGCCCGCCAATGACTGGCGTACCGAGTTTTTCACTCGGCGCGTCCAGGCCTGGCTCGCCCAGCACTCGCTCACTCCGCAGGCCTTGAGCTGGGGCGATGACGCGGAGGAGCTCCTCCTGCGCTTCGGGTGGCCGGTCCGCTGGAGTCGTGTCGAGCGCCCCTACGCCACGCTGACGCCGGACGTCTCGGTCGTCGGATACGACCCGTGGCCCAGCTTCGACTTCACCCCACGCGAGAAGCTTCTGGACTCTCTCGCCACCGCGGACGACGAGGGATGGGATCTTCACGCGCGACAGTCCACCACGCGATTCGGGCCGGCTCGCGTCGATCGTGTGATCGGTCTCGCCTCGCAGATCGCCCGCTTTCGCCGTGGCGACTCCACGCTGATCGTCGCCGCCTTCTTCACCGGCGACGACTCGCTGCGCGCTCCCGAGGCGCGACTCGGTGCCAGCCTCACCGACGGCAGCACGCGCGCGAGCGCGCCGGATTCCACCTTGAGCGGAACCGTCACGCTCACCGTCCCCGCGGTTCCCATGCTCGCAGGCGTGGAGATCACCGACAGCGTCAGCCGCTCGCTGGCGCGCAGCCGGATCCTCTACGCAGCAACCCCGGCGACTTCCGGTACGGCGCTCTCCGACATCCTGCTCTATCGGGGCGCTGCCGACCCACCCGAGCAGCTCGACTCCGCCCTCGCGCGCGCCCTCCCTGGCGCGCGAGTGACGCGAGGCGAACCTGTTGGCGTGTTCTGGGAGGCGTACCGGTCGGCGGCGACCGGCGATAGCGCCGAGGTATCGCTCACCGTCGAGCGAGTGGATCACGGTTTCGTCCGCAGTGCGTTCCAGCACATCGGCCTCGCCGACCAGGACAGCCCGTTGAAGATGCACTGGAGCGACGCGCGCCCCGTGATGGGGGAAGTGACCACGTACGCGGTGTCACTCGACCTCTCGAACCTCGCGCCGGGACGCTATCGCATCTCGCTCGCCGTGGGCACGGGTGCCAACGCGCCTGCGACGGCCGTCCGGGAGTTCGAGCTCGCTGATCACTGATCGTCCTCTGACGGCTCAGGGCATGCTTCCTGCCCCCGCAGCCGTAGCCATGCCTCAACGCGCGCGCACTGACGTCGTCATAATCGGGGCGGGCGTCGCAGGCCTGGCCGCCGCGCGGCGCCTGCACGAGCATGGCGTGCGCTGTACCATCCTGGAGGCTCGCGCGCGAATCGGTGGACGCGTCTTCACGGCGCGTGACCCGCGCAGCCCGGTGCCGATCGAGCTCGGCGCCGAGTTCGTTCACGGTGAGGCGCCGGAACTGGACGACATCGCGCGCGACGCCCGGCTCACGGTGGTGGACGTCGTTGGCGAACGGTGGTCGGCCTCCAATGGTCGGATGTCACCGTTGCCGGATTTCTGGGAGCGCCTCGACCGCGTATTGGGCAAGGCACAGGCGTCGCGCGAGCCGGATCGGCCGCTCTCCGCATTGTTCGCCGAACGTCCAGGCGGGCATCGCTTCGCCAGGGATCGGACGCTGGCGCGCGAGTTCGTCGAGGGATTTCACGCCGCGGATATCGACCGCATCAGCGAGCGCGCCGTGGCGCAGGGTGGCAATCCAGGGTCGGATCCCGCCGAGCAGCGCCTGGGGCGGGTGCTGGACGGCTACGATGCAGTCGTGGAGTGGCTCGCGCGTCCGATGCTCGAGCGCGTGCGCCTGCAGCGCGTCGTGGAGCGCGTGGACTGGGTACGCGGCCGCGCGACCATCACCGCGCAGGTGAAGAAGGACGCGCGCGAGACACATTCCGCGCGCGCCGTCATCACCGCGGTGCCTATCCCGCTGCTGCATGGAAACGCGATGGGCCGCGGCGCCATTGCCTTCACCCCCGACGTGCCGGCCATTCGGCAAGCGGCATCGCACATGGACATGGGACAGGTACGTCGAATCGGGATCCTCCTCGATCGTCCCCTGCTCGATCTGCTCGAGGAGCGGCGACAGCAGCAACTGGCCAGCCTGACGTTCATCCAGTCGCACGGCGTGCAGGTCCCGGTGTGGTGGACGTCCTTCCCGCTCCGCACCAACCTGCTCGTCGGCTGGGCGGGTGGGCCGTACGCCATCGCGCTCGAGCGGGAGTGGGCGAACCTCGAGGCGCGAGCGCTGACGTCGCTCGCTACCCTGCTGGGCGTGAAGCGTGGACGGCTGTCGCGCCATGTCATTGGGTCCTTCTCGCACGACTGGGGACGCGATCCATTCGCGCGCGGTGCGTACAGCTACCCGCTAGTCGGCGGTGCTGGTGCGTCTCGATGGCTTGCGCGGCCCGTCCAGCACACGCTCTTCTTCGCCGGCGAGGCCACCGAAGTGGACGGCCGGACGGCGACCGTGCACGGCGCCATCGCCACCGGCTACCGCGCGGCGGAGCAGGTCGCCCGCGCACTGGCGCGCGGCTGAGTGACGGCCAGCAGCCGCGACAGAAATGCATGGAGCGATCGCCTGCGTGCCCACGGCGTCGCGATCATCGCACTCCTTCTCTGCGCCTGCCACCGCGCGCCCTCACGAGAGGCCGCGTTGGCTTCGCTGACCCGCTCACTCATCACCCACGACACGGCCACCGTCTTTCGACGCGTGTGGGAGGACGGCCCACCATGGTTCTCCTGTGCCGAGGTGATCGCCAAGTTCGACGGCCACGCCGACAGGGCCGCGGTGCACGACCAGGTCGGCAACTGGCGCCCGCTCGTCATTGCGGGATGGCTCGTCCTGCGAGACACCTCGGCCGGTGTGGTGAGTGAGCCCGGTTGGTGTGCGGCGCAGCTGACGGATCTCGCGCGGCTCAATTCACGGGGCTGGATCACGATCGAGCGCGACACCTTCCCGACGGGACGACGGCGACGCGGCTGGACCGTTCCGGTGGGACGTCCGCAGATCAGCGTCGACACCCGCCCGCGACTGACCGCCAACGACACGGCAAGCGCGCCGTTCGTCGTCTCCGTGGCAGTGAACGTGAATGGCGCGGCGCTCGGCGCCGATCGCGACAGCGTGTACCGTGAGGCGATGCTCGTCCGGACCGACGAAGGCTGGCGCGTGATCAGCGCGCGGAACGCGACCAGGAAAACGGACGTCCCCTGAACGAAACGAGCCGCACCTGGCAGGTGCGGCTCGTCCTGGCAACCGAACGAATGGATCAGGCGTTCAGCTTGGTCTTCCGGCTGCGGCGAGCCGCGCCGAAGATGCCGATGAGGCCCGTCGCGAGCAGCGTCATCGACGCCGGCTCCGGGGTCGCGGTGACCTGCGCCTGGATGCTCGTCGGGTTGGCCGTGTTGTTCACGCCAATGGCGTAACCGACACCGGCGGCCGGCCCGCGGTTGTCGAAGATCAGGCTGTACGTCGTGTTGCCGATGACGATCGTCTGCGGCGCCGGCGTCCAGATCAGCGAGCTGAAATCCGGGTCCGTCCGAACGCTGCCCGTGATGGAGCCGACCGTGGTGCCCGTGCCCGTCGTCGGGTTGGTCTGCTGGATGGCCAGCGTGAACAGCACCGTGCCGGGAGGAACGTTCTCGACATCTCCCCGTCCGGAGAGCGCGAAATTGCCGAGGCTCACCACGCTGCCGCTGGCGATGAGGCCCGGGTTTAGCGCCTTCGGGGTGTAGGTGAGCGTGAAGCCACCACCCGTGCAGACCGCCCCGATGGGCGCGCCCGGGACTGGCACCGGAGCTACGGCGGTGCCGCACCCGGGGTATGCGCTCGTGAAGAACCCCTGGGTGTAATAATTGACCTGCGCCTGCGCTGGCGCGGCGGCAATAGCCCCCGCCAGCAACGCTCCTGCAACTGCTCTCGTCGCGATCCGCATTCGCCCTCCTCCGTGAAGAATTACCACATCGTTGCGACCGGTGTGGCCAGTCGCGACTTCAGTCGCCGGGCACCCGCCCGAGCGGCCGTCGTGCACCTGCAACTGCCAGACCTTCGACGTCAGGTAACGTCGGACGTCCGCCCTACCAACCCTTCTGCCCGAACAGCATCACGGGCACCGTCATCGTCATGATGCGCACATCCTCGATGAAGCTCTGGCGTCGGAGGTATTCCAGGTCGTACTGCACCTTCCGGCGAACGTCGTCGACGCAGGCGTCGTAGCACTGGTTGATCTGCGCCCATCCGGTGATGCCGGGCTTCACGCGCTGGCGAAGCTGGTACTGTGGAATGTCCTTGCGAAGATCGGCGAAGAGCGTCGGCCGCTCCGGACGCGGCCCCACGATGTTCATGTCGCCACGGAGCACGTTGATGAGCTGCGGCAGCTCATCGAGGCGCGTGCGGCGCAGGACGCGGCCCACGAGCGTGACGCGGGGATCCGCCTTCGACGCCCAGACGGCGCGTCCATCGGCCTCCGCGTTGACGTACATCGAGCGGAACTTGTGCATCGTGAAGGGGCGGCCACCCAGGTCGTACACGCGGCGCTCGTCCGCCGACGTGCGGCCCCCACGCCGATCCACGCCGACGCGCACCTGCGAATAGAAGATCGGGCCGCGCGACGTCAGCCTGACGGCGAGGGCGATGAGGAGGAAGAGCGGCGACAGCGCGATCAGGGCGACCAACGCGATGGCAACGTTCATCGCGCGACACAGGCCTTCGTGCCGCTCGCGAGGCCGGATGTCGGTAGTCGCCGTTTCGCACGTTTCGCTGAGCGGCTCCTGCACCGGCGGCAGGTCTGCGAGCGGGAAGGTCAGCAGCTCGAGGGCGTGCTCCACCACCCGGAGGTCCCTGGCGCGATGATCGCTCGGCCGCCGGCGGGCCGGCGTGCGGGCGGTGGCCGCCACATCGATCGTCGTTCGTGTGGCTGTCATCGCGCTAGCTCCCTCCATGCGTCTCCCCCCTCCCGATATCGAGCAGCGTTGATGTCGCGTCTACGGCGGCGACGACGGAGACCCGTTGATCCGCCAGGTCTCTCCCCCCTCATCCACCCCGTGAAAAGCCGGCAGCGGCCAGCCGGTAACGCACATCACATACCAACCAACTCGACAGGCGACGGGAGGCTGCGAGGCGATCAGATTTCCGAGTGAAAGCGAGGGAGTACGAGGGGACACTCGTCCCGGTTGTCAGGCGATCACCGACAGCGAGAACCGGAATGCTCCGAGAGGTCGACCAGCGGGAGCGGGAGAAAGCATTTTGGGAGGCGGAGCGATGCCCGAACGCACGTCGCCCCGCCACGGCAGGGAGCCGGGCGGGGCGACGGAATGGGCCTGGGTAGAGTTGAACTACCGACCTCACGCTTATCAGGCGTGCGCTCTAACCACCTGAGCTACAGGCCCCA
>DASTGQ010000058.1:0-3088 GCA_035718985.1 Gemmatimonadaceae bacterium | reverse complement strand
CCCCTCTCCTACGTGCACTCGGATGTCCGACGCCTCCCCGCGAATCCTCATTGCCGACGACCAGCCCGACGTGCTCGAGGCGCTCCGCCTCCTGCTCAAGGGTGAAGGCTTTGGCGTGGAGACCGCCAGCTCGCCAGCGGCGCTCCTTCGCGCCGCGGAAGCGAGCGAGTTCGACGTCGCGCTGATCGACCTCAATTACACGCGCGACACCACGAGCGGACGTGAGGGGCTCACCCTCCTCGGCAAGCTGCAGGCGCTCGACGCCACGCTCCCCGTCGTCGTCATGACCGCGTGGGGCTCGGTGGACGGCGCCGTTGAAGCGATGCGTCTCGGCGCACGCGACTACGTGGAGAAGCCGTGGGACAACACGCGTCTCATCGCCACGCTGCGCACCCAGTCCGAGCTGGCGCGCGCGCTCCGGACCACGGGCAGGCTCGCCGCCGACAACCAGCGGCTCCGCAACGCCGACGCGCGCCCGACGCTCGTCGCCGAGTCGCGCGGGATGCAGGTGGTGCTGCGCCAGCTCGAGCGCATCGCGCCCAGCGACGCCAACGTCCTCATCACCGGTGAGCATGGCAGCGGCAAGGACGTCGTGGCGCGCTGGCTCCACGCCGCGTCGCACCGCGCCGCTCGGCCGCTCGTCACCGTCAATGCCGGCGGCATCGCCGAGACGCTGTTCGAGAGTGAGCTGTTCGGCCACGTGAAGGGCGCGTTCACCGACGCGAAGACCGATCGCGTCGGCTGCTTCGAGCTCGCCGACGGCGGCACGCTCTTCCTCGACGAGATCGCCAACGTCACGCCAAAGCAGCAGGCCAAGCTGCTGCGCGTGCTGGAAAGCGGCGAGCTGCAGCGCGTCGGTTCCTCGCACACGCGGCACGTGGACGTTCGCGTCGTCGCCGCCACCAACGCCGACCTCGCGCGCGAGGTGAGTGAAGGCCGCTTTCGCGAGGACCTGCTCTATCGCCTCAACACGGTGGAGATCCGCCTGCCGCCACTGCGTGAGCGGCGTGAGGACATCCCTGCCCTCGCCGCGCACTTCCTGCGCGAGCAGGCGGCGCACTATCACAAGCCCGTCGCCGAGCTGACGCCAGGCGCCATGCGCGCCATGCTCGCCCACGCCTGGCCGGGCAACGTCCGCGAGCTGCGGCACGCCGTGGAGCGTGCGGTGCTCATGGCGCACAGCACCACGGTCACCGAGGACGACCTCGGCCTGCAGCCGCCGCGCGCCGGTGGCGCCACCTCACTCGACGACCTCACGCTCGAGGACGCCGAGAAGCTGCTCATCCAGCGCGCGCTCGCCCGCCACGCCGGCAACGTGAGCCGCGCCGCCGAGGCGCTCGGCGTGAGTCGCAGCGCCCTGTACCGGCGCATCCAGCACTTCGGGCTGTGAGCCGCGCGGCGCCGCGACCCCGCGTCGCGCGGCGGCGCATCTCGCACGACGCGCGCATCGTCGCGCTCGTCCTCGCCGGCGGGCTGCCCGCCGTGCTCACGGTGTTCCTGCTCCTCGTGCTCGACCATCACTCCGCGCGGGTGGTGTGGACCGTCGGCGGGCTCGTCGTGATCGCGTGGCTCGCTGCGGCCGCGGCCGTGCGCGCGCACGTCGTGCGGCCGCTGCAGACGCTGGCCAACCTGCTCGCCGCGTTGCGCGAGGGCGACTACTCCATCCGTGCCCGCGGCGCCGACCTCGACGACCCGCTCGGACTCGCCTTCGCCGAGGTGAACGCGCTGCGCGAGCCGCTGCGCGCACAGCGGCTCGGTGCCGTGGAAGCCATCGCGCTCCTGCAGCGCGTGATGGCGGAGGTGGACGTCGCCATGTTCGCCGTGGACGCGGGTGGCGTGCTGCGCCTGGCCAACCGCGCCGGCGAGCGCCTGCTCGGCAAGCCGGCCGATGCACTGCTCGGCATGCGCGCCGCCGATGCCGGGCTCGGAGACTGCCTGCTCGGGGAGCCGCGTCGCGTGCTCGACGCGTCATTCCCCGGCGACGACGGGCGCTGGGAGCTGCGGCGCAGCGGCTTTCGCCAGGGCGGCATGCCGATGCAGCTCGTCGTCCTCAGCGACGTCCGTCGCGTGCTGCGCGAGGAGGAGCGTCGCGCGTGGCAGCGGCTGGTCCGCGTGCTGAGCCACGAGATCAACAACTCGCTCGCCCCCATCCAGTCGCTGGCCGGCAGCCTGCGCGCACTGCTCTCGCGCACGCCGCGGCCGATGGATGCGGAAGAAGACCTGGAGCGTGGACTCGCCGTGATCGGTGGCCGCGCCGAGAGCCTCGGCCGCTTCATGCGCAGCTACGCGCGCATGGCGCGCCTTCCCGCGCCCGTGCTCGCGCCGGTGAGCGTGGGCGAATGGGTGGAGCGCGTGGCGCAGCTCGAGAAGCGGCTCCCCGTGCGCGTGCATCCCGGACCACCCGTCACCATCGCGGCGGACGGCGACCAGCTCGACCAGCTGCTGATCAACCTCGTGAGCAACGCCGTGGACGCAGCGAGCGAGACGGGCGGCGGGGTGGTGGTCACCTGGCAGCGCACCGTCGACATGCTCGAATTGAGCGTGATCGACGACGGCCCCGGTCTCCCGCCGTCGGCCAACCTGTTCACCCCTTTTTTCACCACGAAGCGAAACGGCACCGGCATCGGGCTCGTACTCTCCCAACAGATCGCCGAGGCGCATGGGGGGACGCTCTCGCTCGAGAACCGCACCGAGGGGCCAGGGTGCGTGGCGAGGGTGAGGCTTCCGATCTGAACCGCAACGGCGAGTACTTCGTACCCGGTACTTCGTACCGAGACCTGTGCGCAGGCCCCACGAATGCACCTCGTCATCCCGCACGAGCGAAGCGAGTGTCGGGATCTACAGTCTCGGCAGCGTGGTCGGCTCTGGCGCGGCGAGGGCAGGTCCCGACAGGGCTTTCGCCCTGCGGGATGACAGCGGAACGAGCAGGCCCCGCATTGCTGTGGCTTGGATGTCGGTCTCAGTACAAAGTACTGGGTACGAAGTACTCGCCGTTGCCCTCACTCACTCATAAGCGCCACCGTCGGCGGCACCCGCGTCGCCCGTCGCGCGGGGAGCCACGTGGCCAGCAGTGCCACGCCGACGAGGA
>DASTGQ010000057.1:0-2691 GCA_035718985.1 Gemmatimonadaceae bacterium | reverse complement strand
TGCGCCGCTTCGGCCGGCCCGCTGCCGAAGCCGAGCGCGATGACCACCTTGGCCTCCGTGGCGCTCGCACGTGCCTGGTCGTGCAGCTCCACCTCGCCGGTGAGCGCCACGTTGCCGTTGCGCGCCTCGGAGTACAGCTCCGTGAGTCGACCGGCCGCGTGCACCTGCCGCCAGCCGTCGTTCACGCCGACGAAGCCGCAGCTCGCCGCGCTCCAGCCCGAGCTGCAGCACACGGCGAGTGACACCGCCTGCCGTCGTGCGAACAGCATCGGGATCCCCTTGTACTGGTCGAGCCACGCGTCGTTGCCGTACCCCTGGTTGCCGATGTGCGGGGCGAGCAGGGCGAACAGACGGTAGTCGGCGAGCGTGCCGACGAGGGCGCGGAATCGGACCTGCTGCAACAGCACCGAGCGCTCGGGGTCCGTGATCACCGTCTTCTCGATCTCGTAGCGGGCCTCGCGACAGCGATTCACGAGGCGATAGCCCGGCACGCCGGGGCCGAGCAGGTGCACGGTGCTGTCCGTGCCGCGCTTCTCCTCGGAGAACCAGCCATCGACTGCGGTGACGAGGAAACCGAAGTCGCGCGTGTTGGCCTGGTCCACGCGCGGATAGTAGACCTCGTCCACGATGCCGTGCGAGATGGTGAACCACACGTGGCTGCGCGCATCCAGCGCGGTGCCGACACCACTCTTGCCGCCCGACGTCCAGCGCGGCTCGGCGCCGGGCCCGCCCGGCGCCTGACACGGCATGACGCGCTGGATGACCGTCATGTGCAGGTGATGTCGTCCTGCCAGAGCCGATAACCGCCGCGGATGGCGTTCGTGTTCGCGCCGCGGTAGGTGTGCGGTGGCAGCTCGGAAAGCAGGCGCACATTGCCACCACCGAGCACCGTGTAGTCGGCCACGACGGCGTTCATCATCAGGTGCACGACCTTCGCGACGTGCCGGCGCCACTTGCGCACGCCGATGCGCTTCAGGCCGGCGTCGCCGATGAGTTCCTCGTACGTCTCGCCATCCTCGTACGGCAGGTGCGCCATCTCCAGCGGGATGACGATGCCGTTGCGGATGAGCGTGGTGCCGAGCCCGGTGCCCAGCCCGAGGAAGAGCATGCGCCGCCCGCGATAGCTGCCGATGGCCTGCATCGCCGCGTCATTGATGAGGCGCACCGGACACCCGAACGCGCGCTCGAAGTCGAAGCGCGTCCAGCCGCGCCCGAGGTTGACCGGCTCGCGCGCAATGCGGCCATCGACGACGGGACCGGGATAGCCGACGGAGACGACGTCGTACTGCCAGCCGTCGGTGACGCCGAGCACGCGGTCCACCATCTGGCGTGGTGTGAGGTCCGGACCGGAGTCGACCTTGAGTTCCGTGCGACGACCTGAGGCTCGCAGCTTGATGTGAGAGCCGCCGATGTCCACGACGAGCACGTTCTTCGTCATGCAGTGGATCGAGAGGATGCGGAAGGACGACGTCGGCGCCGTCCGGGTGCGACCTTTCCGGTCGCACGGTTTGCGCCACGCGGCAGCCGGGTTCATCTTGTCCCGCATGCGACCGCACTTCCTGGCCTTTCGCCGCACCCTTCCCGGAGGGATGATCGTGCTGGTCTCCCTCGAGGTGGACGCCGACGGCACCGTGCACGGCATGCTTCAGGTGGAACGCCGCGTTGATCCCACGCGCCAGCTCTTCGCCACGGCGCCGGTCGTGGCACGCGCGAGCGGGGCCACCAAGGACGAGGTCCTGCGCAAGCTGCGCGCACTCGCCGAGAACGATGCCGAGCTCGCCGGGCAGATCGCGGCGTGGGAGGCGGCGCATCCCTCGACCCGGAAGCCGGGCGAGCCCTACCGGCAGTGATCCATGATGCAACGCGTCCCCGCCGTGCACGTGCACGGCGGGGACGCGGCAGATATGGAGCGATGACGCGCTACTGATCGCGGCGCATCGCGTCGTTGGAGATGTGGAGGCTCTCGTTGAGCGCGGTGTCCCCGTTGATGATGGACGACCAGCTCACGTGGGGGCCGTTCCGCTTTCCCTTCTCCACGACCTTCACCCCATCGGGGGCGATGGTGATGGTGTAGAGCTTTCCCTGGTGCTCCAGCTCGCGCTTGATGGACTTGTCGAGTTTGGTCGCCATGGCGTCCTCGGTCAGTGTGCGTCGATCGGTTCAGGCGAAGCTATGCGCGTTGCCGGAGTGAAGCTAGGGTCGTGGATCACATCCGCGCATCACGTCCCTTCCAGCGCGCGCAAGTCGCTGGACAGGTGTGACCGGTCGGCCACCGTGTCGGCGAGCGGACCGTGGCCGCCGAACTCGATGATCGACACCGACCCCACGGGACACCCGAAGCGATAACGGAATCGCCCGACATCCACGCCGAGCAGCGCGCAGAGGGCGACGCGGATCGTGGCCTTGTGCGACACGACGAGCACGTTCCCGTCCGGATGCGCGGCCCGGATCCCTTCGAACACGTGCGTGACGCGCTGGGCGAGCGCGACGGCGGTCTCGCCGCCGGTGGGCGGATTCCAGGCGGGGTCGGCGACCCAGCGTTCGTACTCATCGTGATACTCGGTGTCCACCTCGGCCACGCTCTTCCCGTCCCACCGGCCGTAGTCGATCTCGGTGAGCCCCTCACGCGTGTGCACCGTCAACCCGGTGATGCGCGCGAGCGGCGCCGCCGTGCGCAGTGCGCGCTGCAGC